>CAZTHR010000056.1:0-10877 GCA_964613265.1 uncultured Lentisphaeraceae bacterium
GGGGGGGCTTGTAGTAGAATAGACGCCATGGAAATGAAGGTCTACAATTCGCTGACCCGCCGCGTCGAACCGCTCGTTCCGCTGGCGGACAATACGATCCGCCTGTACACGTGCGGGCCGACGGTCTACAATTTCGCGCATATCGGTAACTTCCGCGCCTACACGTTCGAGGACATCCTGCGCCGTGTGATTCAGTTCAACGGCATGAAAATCAAGCAGGTGATGAACCTCACGGATGTCGACGACAAGACGATTCGCGGGGCGAACGCCGCCGGCGTGGCGTTGACGAACTACACGAAAACATACAAGGACGCCTTTTTCGCCGACTTGAAGAAACTCAACGTCCAACCGGCCGAAGTCTATCCCGCCGCCACCGACCACATCCCCGAAATGATCGCGCTCGTGGAAAAGTTGGTGGCGAAGGGCGTCGCCTACAAGAGCGACGACGGAAGCGTCTACTTCGCCGTGACGAAGTTCCCCGCCTACGGACAGCTCGCGCACATCGATTTCGACAACCAGCGCACGGGCGCCCGCTGCGCGGCGGACGAGTACGACAAGGAGAACGTCGGCGATTTTGCGCTTTGGAAAGCGTGGGAAGCGTCCGACGGCCCCGTCGGCTGGGATTCCCCCTGGGGACGTGGCCGTCCTGGCTGGCACATTGAATGCTCGGCGATGAGCATGAAGTATCTCGGCGAGACGTTCGATCTCCATACGGGCGGCATTGACAACCTCTTCCCCCACCACGAGAACGAAATCGCTCAGGCCGAGGCGGCTACGGGCCGGCCGTTCGTCAAAACGTGGATGCACTGCGCCCATTTGCGCGTGAACGGCGAAAAGATGTCGAAGAGCCTTGGCAACTTCTTTACGTTGCGCGACTTGATCGAAAAGGGTTGGAGCGGTCGCGAAATTCGCTACGTGCTCATCAACGCGCACTATCGTCAAGGTCTGAACTTCGCGTTCACTGCGCTTGAGGACGCGCGTAAGTCGTTGGCGCGTGTGGACACGTGCGTCGACGCGCTGGAGAAATGCGCGGCGGACGCGGCGGCGGGCGAGACGCCCGCGTTTGCCGCGCAGGCGCTCGCAAACTTCACGGCGGCCGTCAACGACGACTTGAACACGCCGAAGGGATTTGCCGCCCTCTTTGAACTCGTACATGGCGCCAACGCTGCGCTGCAGACGGGCGCGTTGACGCCCGCGCAGGCCGCCGCCGTGCTGACGGTTTTCCACCGTTTGGACGAAGTTCTGGGCGTCGTTTTCTTCGGCAAGGCCGCGAAGGTCGAAACGCCGGCGGACGTTCAGGCGTTGCTTGATCTTCGCGCCGCCGCCCGCGCCGCGAAGAACTGGGCCGAGAGCGACCGTTTGCGCGACGCGATTGCGGCGGCCGGTTGGCTTGTGAAAGATTCAAAGGACGGCCAGTCCGTGACGAAGAAGTGATGCGCGGCCGGTTCATTACGTTCGAGGGTCCGGAAGGCGGCGGCAAATCGACGCACGTCGCGGAACTGGCCGCGCAGTTGCGCGCGGAGGGGCGGGTTGTCCGCGTCACGCGCGAACCCGGCGGGACGCCGCTGGCGGAGACGATTCGCGGGTTGCTGCGCAACGAGGAGTCCGATCCACCGGTCACACGTAGCGAAGTCCTCCTCTTCCTCGCCGCGCGTGCGCAGGTCGTCGCGCAGACGATTCGTCCCGCCCTGGCGCGGGGCGAATGGGTGTTGTGCGACCGCTACGCGGATTCGACGTTCGCCTACCAGGGGTCTGGGCGCGGTCTGGACGTGGCAGAACTTAAACGCCTCAACGCTTTTGCGACGGAAGGGTTGACGCCTGATCTCACGATTCTGCTGGATGTGCCGCCGGAGGTCAGTCGGGCGCGTCTGCGCGCGCGGGAGGCCGCGACGGCGACGGCGGCCGATCGAATCGAGAAGGCGGGCGAGGCGTTTCACCGCCGCTTGCGCGAGGGATTTCTCGAACTGGCCCGACAGGAACCGGAACGGTTCGTTGTCATCGATTCGTCGGGAGCGCGGGAGGACGTCTCCGCCCAGATTCTGAGGGTCGTCCATGACCGTTGACGAGGCCTATGCGCATATTGCGCAGGCCCTTGCGGCTGGACGCCCCGCCCACGGCTATCTGATCGTGGGCGGTGTGCGTGGGCTGGGCGCGGAGCTTTGCAATCGCGTGCTGGCGTTGCTGTTCGGCGCGGGTGATTTGCGCGCGCACCCGGACATTCATCGGCTGTATCCCGAAAAGAAGAGCCGCATCATTTCCATCGAATCGATGCACGAGCGTTTGATCGCGCCAATGGACGTAACGTCCTACGAGGGCGGGTGGAAAGCGGGTGTCGTCTTCGGCGCGGATCGTTTGCGCGTGGAGAGCGCGAACGCCTTTCTCAAGACGCTCGAAGAGCCGCCGGCGAAGACGATTTTCCTGCTCCTCACCGAACAGCCCGAACAGCTGCTGCCGACGATCATCTCCCGCTGCCAGCGCATCGATTTGCCTGACGCGCGGGGGCGGATGTTGGACGAGCCGCTGCGCAGCGAGGTCATCGGCATTCTGGCGTCCGATCATTTGAAGGGCATGACGAGCCGCGCCGCCGCCGCCGAAAAGCTGGCGGCCGTTTTGGCGCAACTCAAATCCCAGGCCGAGGAACTTGTCAAGGACGAGATGGATGCCGAGGCGGCGGACGACGAGGCGGGCGAGGAGACGGGCAAGGAGGCGTACGCGGCACTCGTTTCGTCGCGCTACCGGGAGTTCCGCGCGGATTTCGTCGCGACGCTGATGAGCTGGTTTCGCGATTTGATGGTGTTGCGTGCCGTGCCGCGTTCATGCGCGGCGGACGTGGCGGACGGGGACGTGCCGCTCGTGAACGAGACGCGGCGGCACGTACTGGAGTCGCGTGCGGCGCGGCTATCCCATGCGGCGGCGTTTCGGAACGTCACGGCCGTGGAGGAATTCGCCACAACGCTGGAACGCAACCTTACGGAACTTTCCGCGCTGTCCTTTTTGATGGATCGGCTGGTGTTGGGTACGGAGGGTGCGTGATGGTCGCGCCCCCCGTCGTCGTGCGCGTCCAGATGCCGGAACGGGGCGTATTCCTCGTACGGTGTCCGCACGGCGCGTCGCCCCGCGTGGGCGAACAGGCCGTCGTGGCACTTGATTATGGCGAAGACATCGGCATCGTGAGGGCTGTCGAGGCGTTGGCCTCGGGGACGCCGCCCGCGTTCCAGTACGTGCGGGCGCGGACGGCCGCCGATGGGGCGCGACAGGATGAGAACGCGCGGTGGGCGCAGACGTTGCGCGACGAATTTCTCGATCAGGCGCGGCGGACGGATCGGACGCTGCGCGTCCCCTACGCCCGATTGGCGTTTGGAGGGAGCCGTTTTTTTCTGGGGTACGCGACGATGGATGCGCGGGCGGATGTGAGCCGGGCGGTGGCGGATTTGCGCCAACGGCACGGCCTTTCCGTCCATGCACGGCGGCTCGGGCCGCGGGACGAGGTGGCGTGGCTTGGCGCAATCGGCCCGTGCGGACGCCCCTGTTGCTGTGCGACGTGGCAGGCGCATCCGCCCGCCGGTCTGACGGCAGACCGGTGCCGGGGATGTGCGGCAGGGGCGCAGCATGGCGTGTGCGGACGTTTCAAGTGCTGTTTGGCGTTTGAACGCGACGGCGGTTTGCAAATCGAAAGGACGGAACGAACATGATGAAGAAGATCCTGGTGTTGAACGGCCCGAATCTCGGGCTTCTCGGTACACGCGAGCCGGAAATCTACGGACGCACGACGTTGGCGGACATCATCGCCGACGTGCGGGCGGCGGCGATGGCGCGGGGCGTGGAACTCGATGCGTTCCAGAGCGACGTGGAAGGGGAACTTGTGGCGGCCATCGGCCGGGCGCGGGGCGTCTACGACGGCATCATCATGAACCCGGCCGCCTATACGCATGAATCGGTGGCGCTCCACGACGCCATCAAGGCCGTCGGCATTCCGACGGTGGAGGTGCACCTCTCCAACGTCTATGCGCGTGAAGGCTACCGTCACGAATCCATCACGGCGGGCGTTTGCGTTGGACAGATCTGCGGCTTCGGTGCGAACGGCTATATTCTCGCCCTCGACGCCCTTCTTTTACGCTGACCGTTGCGCATGGGTTTGGTACAATAAGCGTCCACTTAAAAAGGAGCAACAGGAGAAAAGATGAAACAGGCCTTTGTCAATGGCGAACCCATTTCCCGTGAAGCCGTCCAGTTCGAGCTGGATCGTCTCGTCAAGTTCTATGCGTCCCACGGGATGAGCCAGGCGGACATCAAGAAGAATCTGGACAAGCTCGTTGAGAAGGCGCAGGAACAGGCCATTGGCGCGAAACTTCTCTTCGCCCGTGCCGAACAACTCGATCTGGCGGTCGATCCCCGCGCGGTCGACGCGCAGGTGCAGAAGGTCATCCAGCAGGTGGGCGGACGCGAAAACTACGTCAAGGCGCTCGCCGCGCAGAAACTTTCCGAGGACGATTTCCGCAAGGAACTCGCCAAGGGCTGCCGTGTGGACGCGCTCGTCCAACAGGCCTGTCGCGACGTGCCGGAACCGACGGAGGCGGAAATCGCGGACTACTACGAACAGCACGTCACGCAATTCGTTGCGTCGCCGCAGGTTCTCGCCCAGCACATTCTCGTGAAGACCGAGGGCATGGACGCGGCGGACAAAGTCGAGGCGCTCGACAAGATCAAAGCCATCCGCGCCCGCATTCTCGAAAACAAGACGCCGGGCGAAATCGGCCAGGCGTTCGTGCGCGAGGCCCAGGAAAATTCGGATTGCCCGTCGGGACAGAACGGTGGTTCGCTGGGCTGGTTTGGGCGCGGCATGATGGTGCCCGAATTCGACCACGCCGCGTTCGCGATGAAGTGCGGCGAAGTGAGCGACGTCATTGAAACGCAGTTCGGCTACCACATCATCTTGAAGACGGACGAGAAGGAGGGCGGTCAGCAGACGCTCGTGGACGTGGCCGACCAGATTCGCGACCTTCTCCGCCACGAGGCTCGTGGCCGTGCCATGGACGCCTTCGTTGCCGAATTGCGCGAAAAGGCGACGATCGAGTACAAGGATCGCTGATGGATCACGCGGCGTTGTTCAAACGGGCGGTGAAAACCATCCCCGGCGGCGTCAACTCGCCCGTCCGCGCATTCAACGGCGTGGGCGGGACGCCTGTGTTCGTCGACCGCGGTCGGAAGCAGAAAATCCGCACGGCGGACGGACGGACGCTGACGGACTACTGCTGCAGTTGGGGCGCGATGATTCTCGGTCACGCGCATCCCGCCGTCACGCGGGCGATTGCCGCGCGTGCAAAACTGGGCACGACGTTCGGTATCGCAACGCCGGATGAAGTGACATTCGCCGAACGGCTCGTGTCCCTCGTTCCCGGCATGGACATGGTTCGCGCCGTGAACAGCGGGACGGAAGCCGTGATGACGGCCGTCCGGTTGGCGCGTGGCGTCACGGGGCGGAAGGCGATTCTCAAGTTCGACGGTTGCTATCATGGACATTCGGATGCCCTGCTCGTGAAGTCCGGCAGTGGCCTCCTGACGGGGGGGCTGTCTTCCTCCGCCGGGGTCTCCGATTGCGTCGTGGCCGACACGCTGACCGCGCCCTACAATGACCTCGCGGCGGTGGAAGCGGCGTTCGCGCAGCGCGGGGCGGACATCGCCGCCGTGATCGTGGAACCCGTGGCGGGCAACATGGGAATCGTGCCGCCGGCCGAAGGTTTCCTCGCTGGTCTGCGCCGGGTGACGAAGAAACACGGCGCCCTGCTCGTGTGCGACGAAGTCATCAACGGATTCCGCTTCGGTTTCTCCTCGTACGTCTCGCTCTATGCGGGCATTGTCCCCGATTTGATCACCCTCGGCAAGGTCGTCGGCGGCGGGCTGCCGCTCGCGGCCGTCGGTGGTCGGGCGAAATGGATGCGCCAGCTCGCGCCGACGGGGCCCGTCTATCAGGCCGGCACGTTGAGCGGAAACCCGCTCGCCGTCGCGGCCGGACTCGCCACGCTTGACGAGCTGGAGCAGACGATGCCGTACGACCAGATGGCCGAACTGGGCAGCGCCCTCGCCGTCGGCGTGTCGACCCTTGCCGCCGAGAATGGCGTTCCCGTCACGTGCCAGAGTTTCAACGGCGTGTTCACGCCGTTCTGTACGGAACGTCCCGTACGGGATTTGGCGGACGCCCAATCGTGCGACACGGCGCTCTACGCGAAAATCTTTCATGGTCTTCTGGATCGTGGCATTTACATCGCGCCGAGCCAATTTGAGTGCAACTTCATTTCCGCCGCGCACACGGAGACGGACGTAGACGCGTTTTTGGCGAAATTCGAGGATGTCTGCCGGACGCTCTGACAGCGGATGGCGACGTAACGCGACGGATAGAGGAGCGGACAGGCATGACGTTCAAAGTTGGGGCGCGTGGCAGCCGCCTGAGCCGTGTTCAGACGCAGGGCGTGATCGATTTCTTGGCGCGGACGTTTCCCGGCACGTCCTACTCGTTCGTGCCCGTCGAGACGCCGGGCGACCGCGACCAGACGACGCCGATCGAGGCGAGTGCGTCCGATTTCTTTACCCGCGATCTCGACGACGCCGTGCGGGATGGGCGGATCGATTTCGCCGTCCACTCCGCCAAGGATTTGCCCACGCGGGTACCAGACGATTTGGATTGGGTGTGGTTGCCTCTGCGCGAAGATCCGCGTGACGCCTGGGTCGTGCGCGCCGGCGTCGATTTCGCGTCCGTTCGCACGGTCGGCATTTCCAGCGCGCGGCGCGAGGTCTATGCGCGGACGTGTTTCCCGTCGGCGGACTTGCGGCCGATTCGCGGCGCGATCGATGCGCGAATCCAGTACTTGCTGGACGGTCGCTACGATGCCGTGCTCATGGCGATGGCGGGCGTGAAACGGTTGTATCCGGACTGGTTTCGTTCCGACGCGGCAAAGCCCGTCGACATCCATCCCATTTCCGTGGCGGATCTTCCGCCGCCGGAGGCGCAGGGCGTGTTGGCACTCGTCTTTCGGGCGGACAATGCGCGGTTGAAGGAGATGCGCGCCCGCTTCGTGAAAGCCGTCCGTTTCGTGTCCGCCGGCGTAGGCGACGCGGCGCTCATCACCGTGAAGGGCGCACACGATCTCGCGCAGGCGGACGTCGTGCTTGACGACGATTTGCTGGGGGCGGACGTTTTGCGGCGCTGCGCCGTACGGCCGGACGCCCGCGTCATTCACGTCGGCAAACGTTGCGGGGCGCACACGATGCGGCAGGACGACATTACGCGCTTGATTTGCGACGAGGTGCGGAAGGGGGGGCGCGTTGTTCGTCTGAAGGGTGGCGATGCGGGCTTGTTCGGGCGTTTAGCGGAGGAGACGGACGCTTTGGCGGCGTTGCGGATTCCGTTCGTCGTCCGACCCGGCGTGAGTGCGTTGACGGCCGCCACAACGGGGACGGGAATGTTGTTGACGCGGCGTGGTGAAGCGCGAGGGTTTTCGGTTTTCACGCCGCGTTCGACGGGTGCAGATATGCCGCAGGTGTTGTTCATGGCCACGCGGGTGGCGGTGGACGAAGCGGCGCGATTGATTCATGAGGGTCGGGCGGCCGATACGCCGTGCGCGTTCGTCTGGGACGCGGCGGGGCCGCGCGAAACGATCTGGCAGGGAACGCTAGATGACGTGCGGTGTGGGCGCGTGACGGGAAATGCGGCGGACGCGCCTGGCCTTTGGATTGTGGGCGCGGCGGCGCGACGGTTGTGGCCGAAACTTGGCGTCTTCGCCGGGCGGCGCGTCTTGCTGACGTGTTCCGAGGCCGTCCAGACGAAAGCCGCCTGTGCCGTCGAGGATCGGGGTGGACGGCCGGTGGCGTGTCCGTTCATTCGGCTCGTGCCGTCGCCCGCGTTTCGACAGACTGCGCGGGACGTGTCCGCCTATGCGGCGATTGTCCTCACATCGCCAAGCGCCGTGCGGATTTTCTTCGAGACGGTTGTGTGCGATCGGCGGCGTCTGCCGCAGTTCTACACGTGCGGCGCGGGGACGGATGCCGAATTGCGTCGCTACGGCGTGTCGAGCGATGTGATGCCGGAGAAGGATTTTTCGGCGGCGGGATTGGTAGCCGAAATTGCGAAATTGGATTTGACGGGTCGTCGCGTGTTGCGTCTGCGTAGTGCGAAAGCGGGAACGGACGTGGCCGAGGCGCTGCGCCGCGTTGGCGCCGAAGTGGACGACGTGGTGCTCTACGACAATGTGCCGATTGCACCCGATGTCCTGCCGCCGTTTGACGATGTGTTCTTTGCCTCCGCATCGGCGGTCGAGGTGTTTCGTGCGCGGTTCGGCGATGCCGCGCTTGCGGGTAAAGGCGTGTTCGTGATGGGCCGTCCCACGCGCACGGCTCTGCCGCCAGACTGCCCGGCGACGGTTCTGGAAATCTGATTCGTTTGCGAAATGTCGACTTCGCGTTCAGGCGAGGGCGGTGCGGATGCGAGCGTGGTCGGCGGCGGTCAAGCCCGCGCCGGACGGAAGGCAGAGGCCGCGAGCGAAGAGGTCTTCGCCCACGGCGCCGCCGTAGACGCGGCAGGTGCGAAAGACGGGCTGCAAATGAAGCGGCTTCCAGACGGGGCGCGATTCGATGTTCGCCGCCGCGAGTTTGGCGGCCGCCGCGTCACGCGCCGTTTCGGACGGAAACACGAAGACGCTCAACCAGTGGCTTGATTCCGCTTCACAGACGCAGGGGAACGGGACGGCCCGCCCGTCGAAAAGGTCACGATAGAACGCGAATGTTTGGCGTTTGCGGCGCAGGATTTCCGGCAGACGGTCGAGTTGGGCGCAACCGATTGCGGCCAGAACGTTGCTCATGCGGTAGTTGTAGCCGACTTCACGGTGTTCGTACCAGACGACGGGTTCACGCGCCTGTTGGGCACGCCAGCGGGCGCGTGCGATTCGTTCGGCATCATCCGAGAGGACGGCGCCGCCGCCCGACGTCGTGATGATTTTGTTTCCGTTGAAAGAGTAGGCGGACATGAAACCGGCCTTTCCCGCCGGTCGTCCGCGCCAAGTTGCGCCGACGGATTCCGCCGCGTCGACGACAAGCGTGGCGTCGTACTGCGAACAGATCGCTTCCAGCGCGTCGTAGTCGCAACACTGACCGTAGATGTCCGCCGCGATGACGACGAGTCGGCCAACGTGTTTCCGCCGCACGTCCCGGAGCGCGTCTTCGAGCAGGGGTATGGACAACGTCCCCGTGGCGGCATCACTGTCGACGAAGACGAGTTGCGCCCCACGATGTTCGGCAGGGCCGACCGTCGCCATGAACGTCAGCGACGAGGCCACGACGATGTCATCCGTGCCGAGGGCGAGTTCGGCCATGATCAGATCTAGGGCGGCCGTGCCGCTGGCGACGGCGGCGGCGGATCGTTGCGCCAGATCGCCAAGACGTTGGTCGAACTGGTCGACCATCGGACCGCAAGGAGCGATGTAGCCGGAGTCGAAAGCCGCCGCAACGGCGGCGCGTTCAGTGTCGCCGAACCACGGCGGAGAGAGAAAGATGCGTTGTTCCATATCGATGCAATCGGGTCAATACGTCTTGCCGAGCGCTTCCATGCGTTTGGCGATGGTCGCCTCGTAGCCGCGATCGGACGGGATGTAGTAGGTTTCGGGAATGCGGAGGTAGGCCTGTTCCGTCCAGGCGTTCTTGTAGGCGTGTGGGTATTTATAGCCCGTGTTCTCCGCCGCGCCGATAGCTTTGATGTGGACGTTTTTCAAGTGTTCTGGCACGGGCTGGACAGCGCCCGATTCAATGTCCTTCCACGCACGGTTCAGCGCCTCGTAGGAACGGTTTGATTTCGGCGCCGTGGCCAGATACGTCGTCGCTTGGGCGAGGGAGATGCGAGCCTCGGGCATTCCGACGAATTCGACGGCTTGCAGCGCGGCGACGGCAACGGTCAATCCGCGTGGATCGGCGTTACCGACATCCTCCGACGCGGAGATGACGAGGCGACGCGCAATGAAGCGCGGATCCTCGCCGGCGACGAGCATTTTGGCGAGCCAGTAGATGGCGGCGTCGGGATCTGAACCGCGAATGGATTTGATGAACGCGGAAATCGTGTCGTAATGTCCGTCCTCCTTTTTGTCGTACTGGACTTGCCGCCGCTGGACGCATTCCTGGATGACGTCGAGCGTCAGATGGATGACGCCGTCGTCGGACGCGGGGGTCGAGCGTACGGCGACTTCGAGCGCCGTCAACGCATGACGGCCGTCGCCGTCGCAAATTTCAGAGAGGAAACGTTTTGCGTCATCCGCCAGCACGATGGGCAGATCACCGTAGCCGCGTTCTTTGTCCGCCAAGGCACGGTCGAGAAGCGTGGCGGTTTCGTCAGGCGAGAGCGGACGGAGTTCGAAGACGAGCGAACGGCTCGTGAGCGGCGTGTTGACGAACATCGACGGATTGTGCGTCGTCGCGCCAATCAGGACAACCGTACCGTCTTCCACGTAGGGCAGCAGGACGTCCTGCTGGGATTTATTGAACCGATGGATTTCATCGACGAACAGAATCGTGCCCATGCCGCCCAATTCCGTCCGTGCGCGGTCGCAGACCTTGCGGATTTCGGCGACGTTGGAGACGACGCCGGAACAGCGGACGAAATTGCGCTCGGTCGTTCGGGCGATGACTTCGGCGAGCGTCGTTTTCCCGCAGCCGGGCGGGCCGTAGAGAATGATGTTCGTCAGTCGGTCTGCTTCGATGACGCGGCGCAGGAGTTTGCCCGGTCCTAGGATGTGGGACTGGCCGACGACTTCGCCCAGCGTACGCGGGCGCATCCGCGCGGCCAGTGGTTCTGAAGAATGGTTGTTCACAAGGCTGATTATACCACATCGTCCGTCCAA
>CAZTHR010000057.1:0-10820 GCA_964613265.1 uncultured Lentisphaeraceae bacterium
ATATCTTGTGGATCAGCAAAAAGAAAAGGCGGCGACTGCGATGCGACGGGATCAGTAGGAACGGGCGGTGGAACGGGCGAGGTGGTTCTGCACGGCGCGGGCGAGAACCTTGAAGCCGCCGGGCGTCGGATAGTCGCCCGTGAAATACCAATCGCCCGCGTGGTCGGGGCAGCATCGATGGAGTGCATCAACCGTCTGAAACACGACGTCGACCTTCGCCTTCATGCCCGATGGCGTTAAAAGGCGAGCGATTTCATTCCCCAGCGTTTTCTCCGAAAAACGGGCGTACAGATCTTTCAACGGCACGGTGAAATCGGCAGACGCCCCCAGCAGATTCACGAGGGCGCGAAATGCAACGAGCTCGCCAAGCGAACTCATGTCGATCCCGTAGCAGTCGGGATAGCGGATCGGCGGCGCGGAAGACGCCACGACAATGCGTTTGGGCGACAGGCGGTCGAGCATGGGCAGAATCGCGTTCTTCATCGTGTTGCCGCGTACGATGGAATCGTCCAGCACGACAAGCGTGTCAACGTGCGGGCGGACGAGACCGTACGTGACGTCGTAGACGTGTTTGTAGAACTCCCGCCGCGCGGCGGCGTCCGCGATAAATGTACGAAACTTCGCATCCTTCACGGCAATCTGCCCGAACCGCACGGGGCGCCCCTCCGCCAACCCCTCCGTCCACAACGCTTCAAGCAATCCATGGAATGCCACTTGTGCGGAGTTGGGAATGTAGCTGAAGAACGTGTGCTCGAAATCGTAATCGACCGCTTCGAGAATCGGCCGCGCCAGCGCGGCGCCCAAAGCCTTGCGTTCGCGATGGATGTCCGCGTCGTTGGCCCGCGAAAAGTAGATGCGCTCGAATACGCAACTCCGTTTCGCGGCGGGCGGCAGCACGTCGTGCCAGCTGACGTCGCCCGCCGGCGAGACGAGCAGCAGACGACCGGGCGGCAGTTCCGCCACGTCCTCCGTTCCGCAGTCAAACGCCGCCTGGATGGCCGGACGTTCCGACGCGACGACGGCGAAATCCGCGCCCAAATGGTAGTAGCCCGGCCGAATGCCATGGGCATCGCGCACGGCAAATCCCCAACCGTCCGCCGTCAACCCGCAGAGCGTGTACGCCCCGTCGAAACGTGGCAGCGTCAGACGGAACGCCGCCGCGATCTGTTCGGCAGACAGCGACGCCGCCGGCGTACCGGCGGCGTCCAGAATCGTACCGAGGGCGTGGGCGAGACACTGTGTGACGATGGCGCCGTCGGCCGTGGAATCCGGATGGTGGCCCAACCGCGCGTATTCGACGAACACGTCGTGCGTATTCGTCAGGTTGAAATTCCCCGCGAGCAGGAGCGTACGGTTCAGACAACTCGACTTGTGGACGAACGGGTGGCAGAAATCCACGTCCCCGCGCCCAAACGTGGCGTAACGCAGATGTCCCAGAAAAAGCCGCGCATCGAACCCGTCGCACAGATGCGCCGTCCGCCCCAGCAAATCGGCCAGCGGATTCGATGCCGCCGATTTGACAACACGATAGGCCGGTTCGCCCGGCACAGGATCCAGCCGCAACGCGGCCAACCCCGCACCGTCCTGTCCGCGATTGTGCTGTTTCTCCAACAACAGCGCCAATTTGGCCAGCCCCGCCGACGCGGCGACCGACGGCGTCCGTAACCGTACCCACGCCACGGCGCATTCATGCTTGATTTCGTCCGACATATTCCGATGTTCCTCTGCCTCGCCAAGAGCATAAAATATGCCAAACGGACGCCCTCAGTCCGACGGGCGTAGTTCACCCGTCGATCTTTACACTTTCTTGTTTTCCACCAACCGGTTTTTACACGGAACGGAACTTCCGGTCGTAGAGCAACGCGCCGTTCAGAACAACCAGAACCGATCCGACATTGTGCACGAGCGCACCGGAAACGGGGCCGAGCACCCCCAGCACCGACAGGAGAATGGCCACGGCGTTGATGGCCATCGACAGCGCGATGTTGAACTTGATGAGCTTCACGCAGGCGACGGAAAGCCGTTTCAGATAGGCGATCTTGGAAATGTCGTCGCCGACGAGCGCGATATCCGCCGCCTCGACGGCGATGTCGCTACCCGCGCCGCCCATGGCGATGCCCACGTGCGCCGTCTTGAGCGCCACCGCATCGTTTACGCCGTCACCGACCATGCAGCAACGACGGCCATCCGCCTCGATTGCCGCCACCGCTTTCGCCTTGTCTTCGGGCAGGAGTTCGGCTTTCACCTCTCCCACGCCCAGCTCCCGCGCCACACACGCCGCCGTCGCCGCGTGGTCGCCCGTGAGCAGACACGACGTGACGCCCGTTGCCGCCAGATCGGCCAGCGCGGCCTTCGCCTCCGGACGCACCGTGTCGGCCAGCGCGACGAATCCGCGCGTCGCGCCGTCCACGGCCACCAGCACGACGGCCTTGCCCTCGCGCCGCCGCGCCGCCGCCGCGTGTTCGACCGCCACATCCGCCGTTGCGCCGTTTTCCCGCAACCAAGCGTCCGTGCCGCACAGGACGGTCTTTCCCTCGACGACGCCCTTCACGCCCTTGCCGGGTTTCATCGTGAAATCGGCACACGGCCGTACATCCGACTCCGCCGCGCAAATCGCCTGGGCAAGCGGGTGTTCGCTCTTCGCCTCCACGGCGGCCGCCAACGCCTGCGTCTCCGCGTCCGACACGTCCGTCACGCGCAGATGCCCCGTCGTCAATGTCCCTGTCTTGTCGAAACACGCCACCGTGACATGGCCCATCTTTTCCAGCGCCTCGCCGGACTTGACGACGACGCCGAACTTCGTCGCCTGGCCGATGGCCGCCATCACCGACGTCGGCGTCGCCAACGCAAGCGCGCACGGACAGAACACGACCATCACCGTGACGCCGCGCACAAGCGCCGCATGGACGTCGCCCAACATGCACCACGCGCCCAAAAACGTCAACACCGCCACCGAGAGCGACACGGGCACGAGAATCCCCGCCCATTTGTCCGCAATCCGCTGCATCGGCGCCTTCTTCGTCTCCGCCTCCCGCACGAGGCGGATGAGCTTTTGGAGCGAACTGTCCACGCCGGCTTTCGTGACCGTGAGGACGATTGTGCCAAACCGGTTCACCGTGCCCGAATAGACGGCATCGCCGACGGTCTTGTCGACAGGAAGCGATTCGCCCGTCATCACGCGCTGATCGACACTCGTCGTCCCCTCCACCACCACGCCATCGACGGGAATCGTTTCGCCCGGCTTCACCATCACGGCCGCGCCGACGGCCACCGCGTCAACCGCCACTTCCCGCACGTCCGTCCCCACGACGAGACGCGCCGTCTGCGGCGCAAGCGAGACGAGAGTGCGCAACCCCTTCTTCGCGCGATTGACCGTGAACGCCTCCAGCTTTTCGCCCAGGGCCATGATGAACGCGACTTCGCCGGCGGCGAAGAGCTGTCCAATCGCCACGCACGCGATCATGGCTATCGAAATGAGCAGCGCGGAACGAATCCGCCGATCAACGAACAATCCCTCGCCGGCCTCTCGCAACAGGGGAAGGCCACAGACGAAGAACGTGACCCAGGCCGGGTCGAACAGACGGAACGACGTGTCCGCCGCCGCGTGATTATGGCCGGCGAACACAAAACTCGCAACGAGACACAACCCGCCGACCAGCAACGCCGGCCAACTTTCCAGCGCCTCCGTCGCCGCCTCGAATTTCGCCCAAAAGCCAATACGCCCTGCGGCGGGCGTTTCAGCCACCGCAGGGGCGCATCGACAACTTCCGTTTGCGTTCATTCAAGCGTCAGCCGTTCTTCTTCTCGAAGTCCTTCATGAAATCGACGAGCGCATCGACGCCCGCCATCGGGAACGCATTGTAGATGGAGGCACGGATGCCGCCCACCGAGCGATGCCCCTTGAGGGACTTGAGACCGACCGCCGCCGCGTCCTTGATAAACTGGGCTTCCAGCTCTTCCGTCGGCAGACGCCACGTGACGTTCATGTTGGACCGGTATTCCTTCACGGCCGTGCCACGGTAGAAACCGGAACCGTCGATAACATCGTAGATCTTCTGCGCCTTTTCGGCGTTGAGCTTGAAGAGGTTCTCCTTGCCCATCTTCTTGACCCACTTCATCACTTCGCCGAAGATGTAGATTCCCCACGTCGGCGGCGTGTTGTAGAGCGAGTTGTTATCGATGAACGTACGGTACTGAAGCATCGTCGGAATCGTCTGCGATCCCACCTCCGCAAAAGCCTTGCGAATCGCGACGACGGCCATGCCAGACGGCCCGAGGTTCTTCTGGGCGCCGGCGTAGAACATCGAGAACTTCGTGTAGTCGCGCTCGCAGGAAAGAATGTCCGACGACATATCGCCAATGAGCGGCGAACCCGTTTCCGGAATCCTCTTCAACTGGGCGCCCGAGATCGTCTCGTTCGTGCAGATGTGGCTGTAGACCGCGCCGGGCGTCCACGTGAATTCGTCATCCGCCGGCATCCGGGTGGGAATGTCCTTCTGGCAGTTCGCAACCACGTTCACGCGGCCGATCGCCTGCGCCTGCTTGAGCGCCTTGTTCGACCACGTGCCCTGGTTCGCGTAGTCGGCAACCTGATCCTTGACGAGGAAGTTCATCGGAATCATCGCGAACTGAAGGGACGCGCCACCCTGCACAAACAGAACCGACCAATCGTCGTCCAACCCCGTGAGTTCCTTGAACGTCGCGATCGCTTCCTGGTGGATGGCGTCGTAGTCCTTGCCACGATGGGACATTTCCATGACGGACATCCCGGCGCCCTTGTAGTCCACCAGATTCTCCTGGGCGTTCTGCAGCACTTCCAACGGCAGCACGGCGGGGCCGGCCGCGAAATTATAAACACGAGCCATGATTTAGTTTTCTCCTTGCTGTGAAAAGACGGACGATATTGTACTCCTCGGACGGGCTTTTGGCAACCCGATTTGTCGACCCACGTTGAAAAGCGTACCAACGGCGATCAGCGTGGCGATAAGATTCGTGCCGCCATAGCTGATAAACGGCAGGGCCATGCCCTTCGGCGGGAAAATGCCCGACACGACGCCCATGTTGAACAACGCCTGAAAAACGATGAGAAACGTCATGCCCATCGCGAGCAACCGGCCCAGCCGGTCTTCGGCGCGGTAGGCGATGACCATCCCCAAAACGAAAATCGTGACGTAGAGCGCCAGAAGCCCCAGCGAAAACGCCAGCCCCAGTTCTTCCGCGCCAATCGCGAAAATGCAGTCCGTATGCATCTCCGGCAGAAAGCCCAAAGACTGTTCGGACTTGAACAACCCCTTGCCCGCCACACCACCACCGACGATGGCGACCTGCGCCATGTCGAACTGGTAGGAGGACCCCTTGTCGAGACTCGACGCCACCATCTCCGGCGTAATGCCCACGAGACGCGCCAACCCTTCCGGCAACCACCCCGCCATGCGGTGCATCCGATTGGCGTTCGTCAACAACAACGTCCCGGCCGCGCCGACTCCTAGAAGTCCCAGCAAAGCCATGTGGACAAGCTTCATCCCCGACACGACGAACAACACCGCCCCCGCGCCGCCAATGACCATCGCCGCGCCGAAATCCGGTTCGACAATGGCCAGACCCACGAGGAGACCGACAATCGCCGCCGCGCAGCAGGCGCCCTTCCAAAACAACTCAATGCGCAACCCCACCCGATCCAGAAACACGGCCGTCGCGAACACGGCCATCAATTTTGCGAACTCGCTCGGCTGCAAGTGGATCGACCCCAGGGAAATCCAACGGTGCGATCCCTTCGTGGCCGGCAGTGCCAGCACGACCGCCATCAACGCCACAACGACCAAATAGGCCGCGATCGTCAACCCCGGCATCGTCCGCCACTTGTGGTAGTCGAAGAAAACCGCCAGGATCATGCAGACCACGGCCACCGCCAACCCGATTCCTTGGCGTACGACGAAAGAATTCTGGTTTCCGTAAAGACGAAAACCGCTCCCCTGGCTGGCCGAGGCCAGGACGACAAATCCGATGGCCAGCAACAGGAGAACGGCGACGCCCAACACGGTCAGAGTCCGATACATCCGACACTCCTACCGGTTGAGGCAGACCCTTACTGGGCCTTGGCGTTGGTGGGGAGCTTGAGAACCTGTCCCGGCTTCGGCGTATCCGTCACCTTGAGGTTGTTGAGTTCCATCAACTGGCTGGGGCTGATCGCGTACTGGATGGCAATGCCCACGATGTCCTCGCCTTCCTTGACCACGTGCGTCATCGCGTCCGCCGTTTCAGCCGCCGGCTTCGCCGCTTCGGCCGCCGGCGCATCCGCCGCTTTCGCCTCCGGCGTCTCGACCGCCGGCTTCGCCGCTTCAGCCGCCGGCGCGTCCGCCGCCTTCGTCTCGGCCGCCGCGTCCTTCTTTTCCGGCGCGGGCTTCGCCGCATCCTTCTTTTCGGCCGCCGCCGGCTTCACCGCCGCCGCGTCCTTCTTCTCGCCGGCGGGTTTCGCCGCAACGGCGGGCGCTTTCTTGGCACTCTCCTTCGCGACGACCTTTTCGGCCGGCACCTTCAGCACCTGGCCCTGACGGACAAAGTCCTTGCGAAGACCGTTGAGTTCCTTGAGCGCACGAATCGAAATGCCGCTTTCCTTCGCGATTTTACCCAACGAATCGCCGTTCTTGACCGTGTAGTCCTTCGTCGCGCCCGTGTAAGGCTTGAACGCCGGGCGCGTTTTCACCGGCGGCTGCAGGTTCGCGGCCGGGGCGGCGGCGGGCAGCACGGCGGCGGATTTCTTCGCCGGCGCAGCGGCCGCGACGACCGGTTCGGCACCCGGAATGTTCAACTTGCGGCCAATGCGAATCCGATCGGGATTGAGCCCGGGGTTCGCCGCCACGATCGCGCCCATCTTGACGTTGTAGCGCTTGGAAATCTTGGAGAGCGAATCGCCGCGCTGAACCGTGTAGACGAACATTTCACCCGCCGGCGGGGGCGGCGGCGGCAACGGCTTCACCACCGGTTTCGCGGGCGGCGGAGGCGGCGGCAACGGCTTCACCGTACGGGCCTTGGGTTCGGCGGGCGCTTCAACGACCGGCGCGGGCGCCGGCGGCAACGGCTTCACGTCAACGACGGGCGCAGGCTCCGGCTCCGGCGCCACCACCACGGGCGACGGCTCCTGAACGCCCGCCCCAGGCTTCGTGGCCTTGCAGCCCTGCATCATCAAGCAGCAGGCCGCCACCACGTTCATTCCCAACACCATTCCAATTTGCTGAACCTTCATCTCTCGTCGTCCTCATTTGCTGGCATCCCCGGCCACGCATTCCGCCCCCGCACAAACGAGGGACCTGAACACATCGCCACGAACGCCGTAACTTTTAAATTGATCGAAACTCGCCGCGCCCGGCGACAGCAGAACCACCTCGCCGGACAACGCATCGCGCCGGGCCGCCGCGACCGCCCGGTCGAGCGTCCCGCAGATTTCACACGGCACGGCCTTTTCCCATGCCTGCAGAAGCTGGTCTGCGCAACGCCCTATAAGATACACTTTTTTGACCTCAGAACGCAAGCGCGGAATCACGGAATTTGGATCGTCCCCTTTCGGGAGGCCGCCGGCGATCAGGCGTACCCGCGGATGGACGTCCGCGACAACCTCCGCCACGCCCCGCACCGCCGCCATCGCCACGCCCGCGTCCAGCGCCGCCAACGACGTCGCCTTCGAGTCGTCCACGTACGCAACGCCCCCGAACACGCCCACCGTCTGCATCCGGTGCGGCAGCGGCTCGAACCGCGCGAACGCCGCCGCGATCGCCGCGTCGTCCAGCCCCGCCGCCCGCAGGAGGCGCACGGCGCACCGGCCGTTCGTCCGCAGCACGGGATTGTCGAAGTAGGACCCGCACAAAAGGGCGCATTCGCCGTCAGCCGCGTCCGCCGGCAGGCCGTCGCCGCGAATGCCCGTCCGCGCCATGCCGAGCAGAGCCAGTTTGAGTCCGTGGTAGACGGACACGCGACCGTGCCGGTCGAGATGGTCTTCCTGCAAGTTCAGCACCGCCGCCGCCACGAAGGCGTCCGGCGGAAGGACGGTCGTCTCCATCTGGAAACTGCTCACTTCCACGACCGCCCACGGCAACTCCGCCGCGTCGAAAGATTCGAGCGCGACTTCGCAGAGCGGGACGCCGTAGTTGCCGCAGGGAACGCCGCCGAGCGCGTCCGCCACGAGTTTCACGACGGAACTTTTGCCCTTCGATCCCGTGACGGCCAGCATCCGCCCGCCTCGCGCGCGCCACCGTGCCGCGCCCAGTTGCAGTTCGCTGACGACGGGCACGCCGTCCGTCCGCGCCCGCCGCTGCCACGGATGGTCAAGCGGCACGCCCGGACTCGTCACGCAGAGGTCGAACGCCGCCCCGTCGGGCCAGACGTCCGTTCCGTCCAGCACCGTCACCGTCGCGCCGTCGCGCCGCAACAGCTCCGCCGCCGCACGACCGCTGCGGCCATTTCCCAGCACGACCGCGTTCACGGCACCAGCGCCTCCAGATGGACGCCGTGCGAGGCCTTGAGCAGCACGGCGTCGCCCGGTCGCACGTAGTCGGCCAGCGCCGCGCCCGCCACGTCGCGGGACACGCCGCCGAACGCCGCGCCGACGAGCAGCAGCCTGTCGAGCGGCAGTTCCCGTGCGCGTGCCAGCACGGCCGCATGGAGTTCCGCGCTTTTCGCGCCCAGTTCGTACATCTCGCCGAGCACAGCCACGCGCCGCCCCGCGACGTCAAGCGCCGCGAACGTTTCAAGCGCCGCGACCATCGACGTCGGGTTCGCGTTGTACGTGTCGTCCACATACGTCACGCCGTTCCGTTCGACGACGCGCCAACGCCCGCCCGGCAGGGTAAAATCCTTCAGCGCGTCCAGACACGCCGCCTCCGACACGCCGAAGCGCCGGGCGCAGGCAAGCGCGATCAAGGCGTTCGAGACGTTGTGCGGGCCGGGCAGACGCACCTTCAGCGCGGCCGCCAGACGCGCCGCCGCCGGGTCGTCCGTCGCCACGGCCGTCACGGGCGCCGCGCTCATCGCCACGAGCCGGTCGAACCGCACGTTCTCCCGCGCCAGCACGGCGAAGCCGTCGGGCGGCAACCCCGCGAACAACGCCCCCTTCTCGTCGGCAATGCCGTCCTGCGTTTTGAAAAATTCCAGATGCGCCGTCCCGATCGAGGAAATCAACCCCGCGTCCGGACGCGCCAGATCGACGAGCGCGGCGATTTCGCCTGGATGGTTCGTGCCCATTTCAAGGACGAGAACGTCCGCGTCCGCCGGGCATTCAAGAATCGTGATCGGAAGGCCGATGTCGTTGTTGTAGTTGCCTGCCGTCGCATGGACGCGAAGACCGCCCGCGCGAAGGAACGCGGCCGTCAGCTCCTTCGTCGTCGTCTTGCCCGCACTGCCCGTCACGCCGACGACCTTCGCTTTCAACTGGGTACGCCAGACGCGGGCGGCGACTGTCAGCGCGGCGCGGGGGCTGTCCACGGCAATCAGCGGGAGGTCCGGATGCGCGGCCGCCCAGTCGCGCCGCACGAGCGCCGCCGCCGCGCCCTTCGCAAGCGCCGCCGACACGAATGCGTGTCCATCGCACGTCGCGCCGGGGAACGCCATGTAGAGGCAACCCGGCGTCACGCGGCGCGAATCGAACGTCACGCCCGAAAACGAATCGGGGACGTTCGCGGACGAAATGCCATCCGTCCACGACGCGAAATCGGCCGTCGAGATGCGGCCCGGCGAATTGGCGGCGACGTCCGTCACTTGACCTCGACGCACCAGCCGTGCGTGTCGGGGAGGCGGCCGTACTGGATGCCCTGAACCGTGTCGTACAGTTTCTGGAGATGCGGGCCGACCTGATCCGCGTCCGAAATCTTGATGACCTCGTCGCCGCGTGTGATTTCCCACACGGGCGTCACGACGACAGCCGTGCCGCAGGCCGCCACTTCCACGAATTCACGGATTTCCTCGTAGGGGACTTTGCGCGTCTCCACCTTCCAGCCGAGATCGGCGGCAACCTGCTTGAGCGTCATGTTCGTGACGGACGGCAACACGGAATGGCTGTCCGGCGTCACATACGTGCCGTCGGCCTTGATGCCGAGGAAGTTGGAGGTGGAGAACTCCTCGACGTACTTGTGCTCCTTCGCATCGAGATACAGTTCCACCGGCCAGCCGTCATGCTTGGCCTTCTCGTGCGCGAAGAGCGAGGCCGCGTAGTTGCCGCCCACCTTCACGTCGCCCATGCCATGCGGCGCCGCGCGGTCCCAGTCGTCGAGAATCACGGCGCGGACGGGTTTCAGTCCGCCTTTGTAGTAGGCGCCCACGGGCATGACCATGATCATGAACGTGTATTCCTTCGCGGGCGCGACGCCGATCTGCGGACCGGTGCCGATGAGGAGGGGGCGAAGATAGAGCGACCCGCCCGTCCCGTAGGGCGGCACGTACTCGATGTTGGCCTTCACCACACGCTGCACGGCGTCGAGGAACATTTCCTCCGGCACGGGCGGCATGACGGTGCGGATCGCGGTCCGCGCCATGCGCTTCGCGTTCTCCTGCGGACGGAACACGACCACCTTGCCGTCCGCATGGCGGAACGCCTTCATCCCTTCAAAACATTCCTGGCCGTAGTGGAGACAGCTGGCGCCGATGTGCATCGTGATGTACGGGTCCTTGACGAGTTCGCCCGCGTCCCACGCCCCGTCCTTCCATGTGTAACGGATGTGGCAGTTCACGTCCGAAAAACCGAACCCCAGTTTTGACCAATCGATGTTAGGCATAGCTCTTCTATAACTCCTTTGGGCGGATATTCTAACCCTTTTTCGCCGCCACGGCAATGG
>CAZTHR010000058.1:0-10665 GCA_964613265.1 uncultured Lentisphaeraceae bacterium
TCCCCGCGCGCCATGTCGCGCTGGAGGGCTTTCGTCTTGAGCGCGTCGCGCTTGTCGTGCAACGCCTTGCCCCGGCAGACGCCGAGTTCGAGTTTGACGCGCCCCTTCTTCAAATAAAGGCGCAACGGCACGAGCGTCAACCCCTTCGCCTCCGTCTTGAGGCGCAACTGCTCCACCTCTTTGCGGTGGACGAGCAGCTTCCGGTTGCCTTGCGGCCGATGGTTGAAACGATTCCCGAACGCATAGACGGGAATGTTCATCTGGACAATGTAGAGCTCCCCTCCCAACACGGCGCCGTAGGCCCCCGACAACGACGCCTCGCCGTGGCGGACGACCTTCACCTCCGTACCGCACAACACAATACCGCACTCGATCTTTTCGAGCACGGTATAGTCGTGATAAGCCCGCCGATTGACCGCCAGATCGCCTGGCGCGGCCTTTTTGTTCTTCTTGTCCGCCATTTAGTCGGCGAAGATGGACTTCAGCCCAGAATGCTTTTCCCAGCGCGTCTTCGCCTCTTCGGCGTGGGCAATCGCGTCGAAATCGACTTCCGAAATCAACTTGCCTTCCGCCACCTCACGCAACGCGGTATCGATTTTATCTTCCGTCGGCGAATGCGGCCGCACGAGCGGTTTCTCGCCGTCGATGAGCTGCTTCTCACGCTTGGAGACGAGGTTCACGAGAACCGGAACCGACGGGATGCGTTCATGGGCTTTTTTCAGAAGTTCAATATCCATAATCTCTCCGTTTCAAAAACGAGTGCCATATTATAAAGGATTCTCGTCCAACACGCAAGAGGGCGCACACGCCCTTTTCACGACGCGGACGTCCCCGTTCCAATGGCGCGTTGCATGTAGGGCAGATAGGCCTTTGTGTACACGATGCAGGAGTAGACGTTCAATCCAATCAGAAAGGCCTCCATCGCGTAGACCGCCCACAAGAACGCCTCGTTCCACGCCGCCGGAAGCTGCGCATGGAACGCCAGATAACCGTAGATCAACCCTGCCGCCGGGAAGGAGAGCGCCGTGCGCACCTTCCCCAACCACATCGCGCTGACGTCCGCATGGTAGGTGGACGCCACGGCGCGGAGGAACGTCACCCACTGGTCGCGCAGAATGTAGAGCACCGTAAACGCCAGCATGACGAGCTGGTGGACGCGGTTCTCGTGCTGAACGCCGATCAACCACAACAACGTGGGGAACGTCACGATGAAGAAAATCTTGTCCATCAACGGATCAGCCAATTTCCCAAACGTCGAGACGACCTTCCATCGCCGCGCCAACTTGCCGTCGAAAAGATCCGAAATAGCGGACAGGAACATGAACGCGCCGGCCGTCCAGGCCAGCGCAGAACACGCAAAGACTTGTGCGCAGACGGCACAGACCATGAACATGAAAATCAACGGGACCCGCGACAGCGTCAGCCCGTTGACAATCAGAGAATGCAGGCGCGTCTCGCTCATTCAGCCGCCGATTCGCTTTCTACGGCCGAAGCGTCGTCCGCTTCCGCATCATCCGTTCCATCCGCTGCATCAGTCCCATCGGCCTCGTCATCCAGCGGCATCGCCGTTTCCATGTGCCCCAGCACGTCGAACACCCGGTTCTGGAGGTTCGTCTGCTCTCCCGCGATTTCACGCAACGTGTTCACCTGCACGAGCGTCGTCGCAAGCGTCGTACGGAGGGCATCGCGCTTCGCCGTCATCTCCTGCAATTCCACTTCGAGTTCGGCCGCGCGCATCTCCGCTTTCTGGAGACTGCGCCGCGTCGCGAAGAGACGCTTGAGAATTTCACCCGGTTCAAGATCAAGGTCGTCGATCTGCATTCCGAATGGAATCGGTACAAGCACGGACTGGTGGCAGTTCACGCAGTCAATGGCCAGCCCCGCGCCCTTGTAGTCGATGGCCAAGTTATGGCCGCAGTGCGGACAGTCGAACACGATGTCCGTATCGCGAATCTCCGTGGTCGGTTCTTCCACTTCCGCGTTTTCGTTCGCCTTGTTCTCGTCTTCGGTCATGCGCGCCTCCTTTGTGGACTCTCTTTCGAATCGACTCAAGCCTTCGCCGCCGGACGCGGCGGAACCTTGAACTCGTCCTTCTTGAAATAGTACGTCTTGCGCGTATCCGCCGACACGTTCGCCATCAGCACGGCCACCGCACTCTCGTAGGCGAGATCCGCCGGGCAGTTGAGCGGCGTCCCGTGGCGGCAGGCCGCGAAGAAGTTCTCCAAATGCGGCATGTGCGCAGGCTTGTTCATCTCCACGCCGATGGGGTTGCCGTTCGCCTGCGCGGAAATGCGCGTGTCCACGGCAATGTCCTTCGTGACTTCCTTCTTCACCTTGTCGCCCTCGGCGGGAAGGATCCAGCCCTTGTCGATGAACTTCTGCCACTGCTCGTCCGACACCCCGCCCGACCGGAGTTCGCGCTGGACGGTGTTGCCACGCGCAGAAATTTCAGCAATCGTGAGCGAAGCGTCCACGCCCATGAACTGTTCGTAGAAACCGCCCCGCGCGTTCGACGAGATGACCTGGTAGTAGGCCTCGTTCTTCGTGCCGTCCGGCATCTGGAATTCATACAAGCACATCACGCGGTCGTAGGCCATGCGCGGCGGGTTGAACGCATCCTTTCCACCAATCGCGGTGACGGAACTCGGCGGCACGCCCCAGCACCAGATGAACGTGTCGATCTGATGCGAACCCAAATCCACCATCGACCCGCCACCGTACTTGTAGAACCACCGCCAGTTGAGGAACTGCTCGGGATTCTCGTAGCCGTAGCGCGTGAGGATTTCCTGCTTCGGCGGACGTTTCACCTGGAAGAACGGCGCCAGCGTCCGATTCCACTGCGCGTAGGCCGTCGTCACACGCCCCAGCATGTTCGGCACGATGTTCGTGAAACAGTGGCGGTAGCGCGGGTTCGACCGGCGCTGGTGGCCGATCTGCAGCAACTTGCCCGTCTCCTGCTGAACGCGGCACATCTCCGCCGCCTGCTCCAGCTTGTTGGACATCTCTTTCTCGCAGTAGACGTGCTTGCCCTTGCGCAGACAGTAGCACGTGTGCTCGCAGTGCATCCAGTCCGGCGTGGCAATCACCACCGCGTCGATGTTCTTGTCCTCCTTGTCCAACATATCCTTGTAGTTCTCATACGTCGTGATCGTATGGCCGTAGGACTTGAAGAACTGCTTCGCCTGCTGCTGCTGGAATTTCCAGATGTCGCAGACGCTGCGCACACGGACACCGGGAATGCGGACGAGCGATGCGCTCAGCACACGCGCCTCCGCACCGAATCCGATCAACGCCACGTTGATCGTATCGTCCTTCGGGCCGATAGTCGCGTCCTCCGCGTGCAGAATGCTAAAGCGCGGCAGAAACGTGGACGCCACGGCGGCGCCCTTCATGAAGTTGCGACGGTTAAGATCCATCTTTCCAAGTCTCCTACATTCGCGTGTATCGCGGACCATCCCCACCCTGTGGAAATGTCCAATCTATGTTACCAAAAGGGCACTTGATCTGGCAAGTCTTGCAGTGGAGGCAATTCGAGAAATCGATTTGCAACCGAAACGCCTCCGCCGGCGCGTCGTCGGCCGGACGATAGACCTCCGCCGGACAGAAGCGCGTGCACGGCGCCCCGAACCGATCCGCGCACGTCGCGCACACGGCCGTCTGCCGAATCTTCAAATGACACGGCTGGTCTTCCTCGTGCCGCGTCCCGCTCATAAACACGTCCGTCAACCGATCCGGCTGTACGGGCGACGCCGCCACGACGTCCCGCGCCCGCTCCCGCGCAAGCCGCGCCGGGGACAACGGTTCGAGCGCCGCCGCATCGGGTTCCGAACAACCCGGCACACGGCCGCCCGGCACTGCACCGTTCGTCAGCCATGCAAGCGCGGCCGCCGCCACGCCGCACGGCAGACCGTACGTAAACGACGCACGGACGTTACGCACACGCCTGATTTCCTTCATGCCCGGCATCGCGTCCAGATTCGCCTTGTACCGCGCCCCGACGTCCGCATCGCCCGACAAAATCGCCTCGGCCGCCGCCACGCCACTCTGACACGCGAGGTGGACGCCCTTGATGCGCAGCGAATCGAGCAACCCCGCGCCGTCGCCCACGATCAGACACCCCGGCACAGACGGTTTCGGCAACGCATAAAACCCGCCCTCGGGAATCACCTTCGCGCCGTAGGCCACGGACTTGCCGTCCACAATGTGCGCGGCCACGGCCGCCGACGCCTTGAACCGCTGGAAGAGACGGAACGGATCGATTTCCGCACGACGATAGTCGAGCGCGTAGGCGTACCCCACCATCACCTGCGTTTCGGATACATGGTAGACGAATCCGCCGCCGTACGTGTCGAAGTCCGACGGCCAGCCGAACGTATGCATCGTCTCGCCCGCCGTCTGCGTCCCCGCCGGCACCTCAATCAGTTCCTTGATGCCCAGCGCGTACGTCTGCGGACGCACCCCCTGCAAATTTTTCTCGGCGATCAGTTTCTCCGTGAGGATCCCGCACCCGCCCTCGGCCAAAATGACCGTCCGGGCGCGAATCTCCTCCGACGCAAGGTAGTTCGTTTTCCGCGCTCCGTGCTTGTCCATCCCCTTCTCGCCCGTCCGCGCCCCGACGATGCGGCCGTCCTGCTCCACAAGCGACGTCACGGCGTAGCCCGTGTAGATTTCGACACCCGCTTTCGTCGCAACGTCCGCCAGATAGACGGCCAGTTTCGTCAGCGACATTACAGGGTAGCCCCGCGACCGCATCAACGACGGCACCCAAGGAATTTTCAACGACCATCTTTCGGTGGCGAGCAACCGGAACGATTCCTTGACGACCTTCGTCTCGCACGGAATCTTCGCGATCTCGTCCTCGGTCAGAAAGCCCGCAAACCCCGACGGATCGACAATCGCGCCGGACAGCACGTGCGAACCCACGCTCCGTCCTTTCTCCAGGACAACGACGCGGAGACGGGGATTTCCGCGCCGGAGCTTGATCGCCGCCGCCAATCCGGCGGGACCCGCCCCTACGACCAGCACATCGGTTTCAATCATTTTTCAAGCTCCTTGATCAGTGCCGGAAGCACCTCGAAAATGTCTCCCACAACGCCGACGTCCGCCACGCCGAAAATCGGCGCGTTTGGATCGCTGTTCACCGCGACAACCGTGTCCGCGCCGCGAATGCCCTCCAGATGCTGGATGGCGCCCGAAATGCCAAAGCAGAGGTAGAGCTTCGGTGCGACGGTCTTGCCCGTCTGTCCAACCTGGCGGGAAACGGCGCACCAGCCCGCGTCCACACAGGCGCGCGAACAGGCCACCTCGCCGCCGAGCAATTCGGCCAAACGGAACAGCAGTTTGAAATTCTCCGCCTTCTTCATCCCGCGTCCGCCCGCCACGAGAATGTCGTGAGCGGCAATGTCGACCGCATCCGCGTCGCAGACCGTTTTCAGAATCTTCGTCTGCGGCGCAATCAGTTTGAGCGCGTCCACCAGCACCTGGCCCGTCCGCTTCGGATCGGGTGCGGTTTTCTTGAAGACCTTCGGCCGCACGGTGGCCATTTGCGGACGATGGTTCGGCGTCATGATCGTGGCCATGATGTTGCCGCCGAACGCCGGGCGCGTCTGGTGCAACAGCATCTGCAACGCCCCCGTGTCCTTGTTCTTCGTTTCCTCGATTTTCAACATCGTGCAGTCGGCCGTCAGACCCGTCCGCACGTTCACCGCCACACGCGCGAAAAACGCGCGGCCGATGGCCGTCGCGCCCGCAAGTACGACCTCCGGTTTGTGCCGCACAATCAACTGGCTCACCGCATCGACGTAGACATTCGCCTCGTACGTCTCCAGCGCGGGATCATCCACGGCGTAGACGACATCCGCGCCCGCCGCGACGAGCGCCTGTTTCATCGCGTCCGTCAGTCCGTATCCCAACAACACGGCGCACAGCCGTGCGCCCGCGCCGCGCTGCGCTTTAAGTTCCAGACCTTTCGCAAGCAGTTCGTACACGACGTCCACAACCACGCCCCGCCGCTGTTCGGCGAAAACCCAGACGTCCTTGTACTGCTCAATGTGGTCGGTTCCGTAGATTTTCCGTTTAACCTCGTCAATCGCCTTGAACGGACACGCCGCCACGCAGGCGCCACACGCCTTGCAGGCGGCGGCGTCGACTTCGGCGATCTTGCCGATTTTGTTCGCCTCCGGCGCGTCGACCATGCGGAGGGCGCCGAACCCGCATCCCTTCACACACTTGCCGCACCCTCGACAGCGTTTGGGATCGATGAAAACAGGAGCGTCCGCCATTACTTCACCAGTCCTTTCCGCGCCAGAAACTGGGCAATCGCCCGTGCGCCCGCCGCACCGTCGGTCCGTGCATCAACCTTTTCACCGCCGCCCTTCGTCGGCGGCGGGAAAATCGACACGACTTTCGTCGGCGATCCCGCCAGCCCGATGCGGATCGGATCGGCCGCCACGGCCTTTTCATCCAACACGCCGATCTCCGCACGCGCCGCGCGCATCGCGCCCGCCAGCGACGCGAAGCGCGGCGTGGAGGCCTCTTTCAGCACCGTCATCACGGCGGGGAACGTCCCCTCGATTTCCGTCTCGCCGTCGTCCATCACCGTCACCACGCGATACGTCCCGTCCTTCGCCACGAGCGACTTCACGTAGGTCACGAGCGGGACACCGAGAAATTCGGAGACGCCCGGACCCACCTGGGCCGTGTCGCCATCGATTGCCTGTTTGCCGAACAACACAAGATCCGGCGTCCGGCCCGCACAGACTTTCAGAATGGCGCGGGAGAGCGTGTAGGACGTGGCAAGCGTGTCCGCGCCGCCGAACGCGCGGGACGACACGAGCCAGGCGTCGTCCGCCCCGCGGGCCAGCGCCTCGCGCAACACGGCCGTCGCCTGCGGCGGTCCCATGGACACGACGGACACCCGTGCGCCCACGGCGTCCTTGAGTTTCAATCCCTCTTCGAGTGCATATTCGTCAAACGGGTTGATGATCGACTCGACCCCCTCGCGCATGAGCGTGTTGGTCTTGGGATTGATCCTGACGTTCGTAGTGTCCGGAACCTGTTTGATGCAGACGACGACGTGCATACAGCCTTCTTCTTTCCGTGCGCGCCCGCGTCTTACTTATCCACGCCGAAACGGTATTCCGTGTGGGACGTGAACGTCTCGCCCGGACGCAGCACCGTGGACGGGAAGTCGGGACGGTTCGGCGAATCGGGGAAGTGCTGCGTTTCAAGCGCCACGCCCGCAAACGGGCAGAGCTTCTTCCCGGCGGCCTTCGCCGGCAGATCGGTCGTCATGTTCTGCGCCCCGTACATCTGCATTCCAGGTTCGGTCGTCCAGATTTCAAGCGTCCGGCCGGAGACGGGATCGCGCATCCGGCAGGCCTTTTTGAGTTCACCGGCCTTGCCGCGCAGCACGAAGTTGTGGTCGTACCAGTTGTCCATCGGCGCGAGCGCCTTGTCAGCCTTCATGAGATCGGCTTTCGCGCCAATCGCGCGCGGTTCCGTGAAGTCGAAACCCGTGCCCTTGACAGGCGCGTTCTTCGTCGGAATCAGACCCTCGGTCGTCTGCGAATATTCGTCCGCGAAAATCTGGAGTTCCTGGCCGAGGACGTCGCCGCTCGATTCGCCGGCGAGGTTCCAGTAGGAATGGTGCGTGAGGTTGAGAACCGTCGGCTTGTCCGTCGTGGCCTCGTAGTCGATCGTCCACGTGTTGTTCGGGAGGACTTTGTACGTGACCTTGCACGTCACCGTGCCGGGGAAGCCCATTTCGCCGTCCGGCGAGACATAGGTAAGTTCAAGACCCTGGATCGGGCCGCGATGAATGGGCTTTGCTTTCCAGATTTTCTTGTCCCAGCCATCCGGCCCGCCATGGAGGTTGCAGTGGCGCTTGCCCTTGTCCTCGTTGATCGGCAACTGGTACTCCTGGCCGTCGAGCGTAAACTTGCCGTCGGCAATACGGTTGCCGAAACGGCCGATCAGCGTACCCATCGAAAAGCCGAGCTTCTCGTACTCTTCCGCCGTGTTCCAGCCGAGCGTCACGTCCGCGAGATTGCCGAACTTGTCCGGCGCGTAGCAACGGACGAGACGGCCGCCGTAGTCGGAGACGTCGAGAATCAAGCCGCCCGCGCCACGCAGACGGTAGATCTTCGCCTTCGAGCCGTCGGCCAGTTTGCCGAACGGCATCGTGCGCGAAACGCGGCTGCCACGCGGGGCGCGCTGCATCCGGACGGCCCGCGCCGGCGGGGCGGCCTTTTCGTTTTCCTGAGCCTTGGCCGCAACGGCCTCGTCGGCCACGCACACGCCCGACGCGAGCGCCGCGCAGGCCACAGTCGTCATGATCTTGTTCATGTCATTCATCCTTTGAATATGAAGTATTTACGTATGAAAAAATTGAGCAGAAACGAAACGACGATTTCGATGATGACGGCCAGCGTGGTCATCAGCCCCACCGTGTGGATGAGCGTCCACGAAACCGCCGTGGCGATTCCCATCGCACACGCCGCCACGCCGAAGAAGAGCGCAAACTCCTTGTACCAGACGTAGCGGCCGGGTTTGAAGACGAACACGCGGTTCATCAGCCAGCAGAAGACGTTCGCCAACGCAAACCCGCCCGCCGTGTCAATCGCGAAGCGCAGGGAACGCAGCGCGTCCGCGATCTCGACGGATGGCAGACGCAGGAGGCGCACCGCCCAGTCGTCCGGCGCGAGGCACTTGAGGCACGTCGCCGCCAGGACGTAGAAGACGGCCATTTGCACGAGCGTCGACAACACCCCAATCACGCCGTACTTGACGAACTGCGCGAACGGCCCGCTGTCCGGCGACAGGAAATGCTTGAGGGACGTCGTCATCGGCCGGTCTTTCATCCCAACAGGTCGTTGACCTTCTTCATCACGGCGAAAGCGTCGGCCACGTACAAGACGTCCGCCTTGCCCTGCGCCCAGCCACAGTTCGCGTCCAAGTTGACGGCGCGGCGTTCCGTAATGAACCGCCAGCCGACAACGTGCGGCTCTTCGCCATGGCAACACGTGGCCAACCCCTTGGGGTGGCGCGGCGTGGAACCGGTCTGCCCGACCTGGTTCATGTGGCTCATGAACGAAAACGCCTGGGCGGCCTCTGGCATGTCGACAAGCGATTTCGAGGAACCGAGCGACGCACCGCTCCGGGCGAGGAAGCCCGTGATCGTCGCGGCGGCCTCGTCCAGATGTGCCGCCCCATCGCCCTGTTTCTTCGTCCAGCCCGCGCCGGCGACGAACAGCAGATTCGCATCGGGGCGAATCGTCGATTCCCCGCCGCCGCCCGCCGCGACGACACCGTGGCACGTCGTGCGCGTGGGCGCGGACGGCGCACCCGGCAACGCCTCCGGCGTGACGGACAACTTCGCGCAAATCTCCGCGAAGAGCGAGGGGTCGGTGACAACGACCCACGGACGCGCCGTGCGCGTGAACGTCGTGAGAATGCGCTGGCGGTAGACCCAACGCTGGACGGTGGCCGTTTCACCGTCCACGGACACGTCGACGACGTTCGTGTCGATGGCCGCCCCCGCGCGGCACGCCGCCGCCGGCATGGCGCGACGGACACGCGAACATCCCGGAACAAGAATCAGATCCGCCCCGGCGGCTTTCACCGCGTCGGCGAAGAACGGCACGTCCTGCGCGAACGTTCCGTTTCCTTCAATGGCATATGCTTTGATCGTCATGTCGAAAATTCCTTCCTAGGCCCGGATCCAGTCCACGATTTCCTGCGCGATGGCGTCCACGGACAGATCCTTCTTCACCACCGTGTCACGCTTCGCGGACGGCACGTCCGTCTTCACATAGGCGATGCCGCCCGTACCAACGTTCGCCACGGGGGCTTTCATCAACGCGGGCATGATGCCACGCATGTTCATCATACCGACTTGCGGATTGTTCGGCGGTTCGGGCAGACTGCCCGTCGCCCAGCCGATGGCGGCGGGGAGGCCCGCGCAGGTTGACGACAGGTAGCGACCGCCCTCCACGCGCTCCAGAACGGAGAACGAATCGTCGTCCGCCAGCTTCAGTTCATCCACTGCCATGAAGAACTCGGAGATGCCCAGTGCCTCGGCCACGAACTGCAACGTGACGCCCGCGTCGCGGGACGCGCTTGCACAGCCGCCGAAAAGGAAGTCGGGCGGCTGCGGAAGGGACTTGATTGCCTTCGCCAGTTCAGCCGCCGTCTCGGTCGCATCCGTAAACCCGCCCGCCGGCGCGTTGACGGCCACGAGCTGGAACGGGACTTTCTGCGCCACCGTCATCATCAGCTGCTGCAATTTCGCCTTCGGCCCCACGGCCACGAGCGTGATCTTCGAGCCGGGCCGCGCTTTCGCAAGCGCCGCCGCTTCGTAGAGCGCACAAGCGGCCCATGGATCGAGGACGCTTGGCAGCATCTGTTCGTTTTTCAAGCCAGGGCCTTGCGGCGTCTGGACCGGTTCAAGCGTCTGGAGCGGATCCGGCACCAACGACCCGCACACAACGATGTTCAGGGGCTTGCCCATTCTATTCTCCCAGTTCTTTCAAGGTTCGGTACGATCAAGACTTTCTAGAATCAAACAACAAGCCGATTATATCAAAAAACCAAAGCGGCAACACACCCTTATTCAAGAAAATCCTAGAGACCGGCGCGGAACTACGGCATCTGCTCGCAGGCGAT
>CAZTHR010000059.1:0-10622 GCA_964613265.1 uncultured Lentisphaeraceae bacterium
CCATCTAGACGGGCGGGCGGTGGATGTGGTAGTATTTGCGCGTACGGGGTGCTGGCGCACGAGTGTGCGATCGGCTGAGATCAAACCCGAGAACCTGAACCGGATAATGCCGGCGGAGGAAATGATGACGCAGGTACAGGCTGCCCGCAAGGGCATTGTGACCGAGGCGATGAAGATCGTCGCGGCGGACGAGAACGTGAGCGTGGAGGCCGTGTGTGCGGCCGTTGCATCGGGTGAGGCCGTGATTCCCTTGAATATCCACCATGCCACGGCGCGGCCCGTCGGCGTGGGGCGGATGTTCACCACGAAGATCAACGCCAACCTGGGGCGGAGCGTGACGCATTCGGGGAAGGGCGACGAACTGGAGAAACTACAGATCGCGCTCGCGGCGGGGGCGGACTTCGTGATGGATCTGTCCGTCGGGTCGGACGACTTGAGGTCCATTCGCCAGGGGATGCTCGACGCCAGTCCGCGCCCGCTCGGCACGGTACCCGTCTACGAGACGATTTCACGTTTGGAAGGGGACATCCCGCACATGGATCCGTCGTTCCTGCTGGACGTGATTCGCGCCCAGGCGGAACAGGGTGTGGACTTCATGACGCTCCATGCGGGGCTGCTGTTGCGCCACATCCCGTTGGCGATGAAGCGGATCATGGGCATCGTCTCGCGCGGCGGGGCGATCATGGCGGAGTGGATGATGGAGAACAAGACCGAGAATCCGCTCTACACGCATTGGGACGCGGTGATGGACATTCTGGCGGCGCACGACGTGACGGTGTCACTGGGCGACGGACTGCGACCGGGGTGTCTGGCGGACGCCAGCGACGCTGCGCAGTTCGGCGAGTTGGACGTGCTGGGCGAACTCGTCGCCCGCTGCCGCGCACGGGGCGTCCAGGTGATGGTGGAGGGGCCGGGCCACGTGCCGTTTAACGAAATCCAGATGAACATGGAACGCCAGCAGCGCGTCTGCGGAAAGGCGCCGTTCTACGTGCTGGGGCCGGTCACGACGGACATCGCGCCGGGGTACGACCACATCGTGTCGGGCATCGGTGCGACGGCCGCCGCGACGTACGGCGCGTCGTTGCTCTGCTACGTGACGCCCGCCGAACATCTGGGGCTGCCCGACGGCGAAGAAGTCCATCAGGGTTGCATCGCCTACAAGATTGCCGCCCACGCGGCCGACGTGGCGCGAGGTTTGCCGGACGCCCGCGCGCGCGACGACGCGATGGCGCGGGCGCGGGCGGATTTCGACTGGGACCGTCAGTTCGCACTCTGCCTCGACCCGGCCCGCGCCCGGGCGCGTTGGCTCAAGACGCGCGCGGTTACGGACGAGGCGCACGACGATGACCATTGTTCTATGTGCGGCAAGCAGTTCTGCGCCGTTCGCACGTCGCGCCGCATCCGCGCACTTACCGCCGTTCGCACGTGAAAAAAAGACAGAGGCGTGTCAGTTTTGTATGTGGCGTTCACCTAACGCATTTGACAGAAGAAAAAAAAATAGTTATATTACCAACGCCGGCACGGGGTGACCGTTCCATGGGAGCGCGTATAATCGTGCGGTGGCGTGTATCAGGAACTGACAACGGAACAAGATTGGAGAAGAAAAATGAAAAAGGCAATGGCCGCATTTGTTGCGGCAATGTGCGTGGCCGGCGTTTCGGCGAGCGACATCTACGTTTCGCTTGCGGACGGAAAGAACAAGAATGCGGGCACGAAGGAGGCTCCGTTCAAGAATCTCTGGAAGGCGCTTGAAAAGGCCCAGCATGGCGATACGATCCATGTGGCCGAGGGTATCTATCCCGGCAAGATGAAGCAGAACTGGTTCAAGATCGACAAGGCCGTGTCCATCATCGGCGGCTATGCGCCGGGCTTTGCGACGCGCGACCCGCTCAAGCACAGGACGCTCTTCCAGGCGCAGAACGAGAACAACTCGAAGAAGGGTAGCGGACGTGGCGTATTCCACATTGAGTTTCCGCAGAAGGACACGCCGACGGACGTGAACATGGTGTTCGACGGTCTCATCTTCGACGAGGGCCAGGCGAACTCCTATCATGCGTTCAAGGGCAAGCCGGACGGCGTCGAGACCGGCATGTGGCTGCAGGGGCCGGCGAAGAATCCAGCGGACAAGAATCCGTCTCCCGACCGCTACATGATCTACACCGCCACGCAGAACCGCGCCACGGGCAAGCTCGCGGTCAAGAACTGTGCGTTCGTGAACGGCGGCAACGCCGCGCTCCAGTTGACGTGGTACGCGGGCAAGGTCGAAGTCGAGAACTGCGTCTTCTGCAATAATCGCATGGTTGGCGCGAACGTCTTCTGTTCTCAGCCCATTCCCGAGAACGGTCCCAACAATCCTAAGCCCGGCTGGAAGCCAGCGGTCGAGTGGAAGTTCGAGAACAACACGGTGCTCTTCACATGGAGCACGAAGAACGACCTCGCCAGCATGGGCTATGGCGTCCGCAACAACACGGGTGTCGCCGCCGACATTAGCGACAACGTGATCGGCCTCAATGTCCTTGCCGGTTACGATAACACGAAGGGTCGCTCGAAGGAGATGACCACGAAGCTGGATGGTAACGTCTTCTTCCTCAACCGCGAAAGCGACGTGCAGATGACCGTTTCGCCGTCGATTGCTAAGGTACGCGTTGACGAGTTCGAGGACCTGGAGGGGACGGACGGCATCGAATCGATCGAGGACAATGTCGATCTCAAGGATCCCAAGGTGTTTGAGGGCCGTCTGGACACGAAGTTCCTGAATGCGTTCCTGACCATGAAGTATTCGGAGACGGCGAAGCTTGATGAGGGGAAACTCAACGCCCTTCGCCAAGCGGTCGGCCTTCCGATGCAGGGAACGATCAAGACGCAGTGCGATATGTTCTGCAACCGTTATCCGCTGGAAATGGCGCTTAAGCTGTTCGGCGCAATGCCCGAAAAGGGCGCCCAGGCAATCAAGTGAAGAAAACGAAGTCAGTAACGAAAACAAACCAACAGGAGGATTGAAATGGCTGTGACGGAAACGACAACGGAAAGCTGGGGCTCGCGCGTGGGCGGCGCCATGAAGGGCGTCTTGATCGGCGTGGGGATGTTCGTATTGGGATTCCCCGTGCTCTTCTGGAACGAAGGCAACACGGTGAAGACGCGCAAGGCGCTCGAAGAAGGGGAAGGCGCCTGCGTGTCGGTCCAGTCCAACGCGAAGGTCGATCCCGAAAACGAGGGTAAGTTCGTCCACATGACGGGCAAGGCCGACACGAAGGACGTTCTGGTTGACGAGGCGTTCGGCATCAGCACGACGGCGATCAAGCTGGTGCGCGAAGTCGAGATGTACCAGTGGAAGGAGGAGAAGCACGTCAAAAAGGAAAAGAACGTGGGCGGCAGTGAGACGACCACGACCACCTACACCTACAAGATGGCGTGGAGTTCGTCGGCGATCGATTCGTCGGTGTTCAAGGAGGCGGGACATGAGAATCCGCCCATGGAGTTCACCGAGGAGAAGAAAATCGCCCAGAACGTCACGTTCGGCGCGTTCCGTCTGAACGAGAACCAGATCGCGTCGATCGGCGGGGTGCAGCCGTACATGATTCCGACGAACACGGTCTGCCCGGTCCCGCGCACGCTCATTCGCGGCAATGTCATCTACGTGCCCAACACCGAGACGCGCAACAATCCGAACAACACGCGGGACGTCGTGGCGATGCCGCGCCTGGGTGACGTGCGCGTCACCTACACCTACGTCGTGCCGCACGATGTTTCGGTCATCGCCAAGCAGAAGGGCGACACGTTCGTCGCCTACACGGCCAAGAACGGGAAGAAGCTGCAGATGCTGTCCGACGGCATCAAGGAGGCGGCGGAGATGTTCGCGGACGCCCACCAGGCCAACACGATCATGTGCTGGCTCATTCGTCTGGGCGGCTTCCTCCTGATGTTCTTCGGGTTGCAGAAGGTCTTCAAGCCGTTTGCCGTGCTGGGTGACGTGCTGCCGGTTCTCGGCAACGTCGTGGGCATGGGCACGAGCATCGTTTCCTTCTTCATCTCCCTGCCGTGTGCGCTCGTGACGATCGCGATTGCGTGGCTTTTCTATCGTCCTGTTCTCGGCATTGCTCTGCTGGTGGCGGCCGGCGGTACGATCGTTCTCTTCCTGAAAAAGAAAAAGGCGGCCGCGAAGGCCAAGGCCGAAGTCCCCGCCGCCACTCCCGCCCAGGCGTAATCGGGCGCATAGGAAACGAAACGCGCGGACGAGGGCGCGAAGCCGTCGTCCGCGAGAAAGGATCTCCAAGATGAATGTCAAATCAATTTTGTTTGCCGCTGTCGCAATGGGCGCGGCACTACCTTCCATCAATGGCGGATTTGTCTGTTGCCTGTCAAGCGTGGCCGCAGCCGCCGTCGACCCGGCGGCGTTCGCGAACGCGCGGACGACCTCGGAGGACACGGCCGTGCCGGTGTTCAGTTATGGCGCCATGACGTTCAAGAAGCCGGCCACGCCAGAGCAGATCGCCGAAGCGAAGGCGAAGGTGAAGAACGTCGAAAACGCGGTGCTGCGGTTTATCGATGGTGTGGATGACGCCACGATTGCGGCGGCGATCTACCAGATGCCGGACGTCCGCGAGGTCAAGGTCGACGGTCGACGCGGCGGCGTCAAGACGCTCGCCCCGTTGGCGCTCCTCAAGAATGCCAGGGTTCTCGACATCAACAACGTGGACGTGTCGGACTTGTCGCCGTTGGCGGGTCTCCCCAAGGTCGAGCGGTTGCACCTGCGCTACTGCAAGCTGCAGGATCTCTCGCCCGTCGCGACGCTTCCCAACGTGACGGAGGTGGATTGCTACGGAGCGACGGTCACGTCGTTTGCGCCGCTCGCCGCCCTGCCGAAGCTGGAGAAGATCGGCTACTACGCGGTCAAGGGGGATCAGTCGACGTTCGACACGCTTGGCGCGCTCAAGCAGGTGAAGAAATTCCATGGCGGTCTGACGAAGATGACGTCGCTTGAGTGGTGCCGCAACGTGCCACAGATGGAGGAGCTGCAGGTTTTTGCGGAGAAGATCGAAGACTTCTCTCCGATTTCCGCTCTGCCGAACCTGAAGTACTTCCGTTCCTGGCAGATGAAGACCTCCGGCACGCCGGATCTCTCGTTCCTCGCGAACTGCAAGAAGCTCGAACGCTTGGAACTTCCGGGCAACGCCTATGGGAACCCGGCCGTGATCGGGACGCTGACGACGCTCACGCGGGTCGACGTGTCGGACTGGCCGGAGCCCGTTGACCTGTCGTTCGTGAAGAGCCTTCCCAATCTCGAAGCGCTCGTCATCACGGGCGGCCGCCAGTCGGCCGAAGTCCAGAACTTCGAGGCGTTGGCGGGCCATCCCGCGCTGAAGAACATCGCGTTGCGCAACGCGAAGGGCGTGAAGTCGCTCGACTGCCTGAAGACCTGCCCGAAACTCAGGACCGTCACGGTCAAGAAGGGCGCGTTCTCTGCCGAAGAGATTGCGGCGCTCGAAGCCGCGCTGAAGGCGCAGAACAAATACAGCAAGGTCTCCGCCTACTGATGAACGGCCGATTTTCGCGACATATGGTCTGAATCATGTGCCGATTTTCGTGGGATGTTTCCCCAAAGCCCCTTGCCGACTGGCGGGGGCTTTGTTATAATCAAAATCTATTTGCGAGAAGCGATTGTTTTTGTAATGTATTGAAATGGAGATGAAATGAAGTGGACGAGTTGGATTGGTTGCGTGGTGCTGATCTGCGCGATGGGGACGGTTTGTTCGGCCGCGCCGACGGCGGATGGCACGGCCGCGCTGGGCGGCTATGCGGGTTCGCTTGAACTCCCCGCGCCGGGCATTCTGCTGCAGCCGTGTCTCAAGGTCGGCTGGTCGACGCGCTTCCCGTTGGAGGACGACTTCAATGCGCCCGCCCAGGCGGCGCACGCATTCCATTTCATTCCGGACGCGAAGAAAGCGGACAAGCCGCGCGTGCGGGGCGAGGCGCGGTTCACGCCGACGGCTGACGGCGGCGTGTCCGCCGTCTATCGCATGGCGGATGACGCGGCGAGCCGTGCGGCGCGGGTCATGTTGGAAACGTCCCTTCCTCTGCCACAATACGCGGACGCCGTGTTGGAGACGGATGTCGGCACGGGCGTTCTCGCCTCGACGAATGCGTTTGGCGCAGTCTTTGAGAAGCGTGTCCAGAATCTCGTTTTGAAAGATGCGCAGGGCGCAGTCCAGATGCGCCTCGCCTTTTCCGCGCCCGTGGCGACGTCTCTGCGCAAAGTACGCGACTGGGGACTTGTCAAATACGTGCTCGGTTTCGCGTTTGTCCCCGACGCGACGGGGGCGCGGCTCGACGTGCGCGTGTACGGCGGGCGTCCGCTCGCGTTTCGCGAAGTCGGCCCGCAAACGCTTGTGGCGGGGAAGGAGTGGATTCCGTTTACGTCCTCGTTCGCCGTGAAGGAAGGAAGTGCGCTTGACTTCTCGCGGATGCGCGGGACGGATGCCCCGGCGGGCAAGTGGGGGCGCGTCGTCGCGAAGGGCGAGCATTTCGAGTTCGAACGGCGGCCGGGCGTGCCCGTGCGCTTCTACGGCGTCAACGTCTGTGGCGACGCGAACACGCCGTCGCCCGACGAGGCGCGCACGTTCGCGGCGAATCTGCGTCGGCTCGGTTACAACGCGCTTCGTTTCCATCACCATGAGGCATCGCTTGTCAAACAGGATGCGGCGCACGGGTCGGTTGAACTCAACCCGGACGCGATGGCGAAGTTCGACGCATTGGTGGCCGCCTGTATCGACAACGGCATCTACATGACGACCGACCTGTTCGTCTCGCGCCGTCCGATCGCCTATCGTTCCATTGGCATCGACCGCGCGGGTGACGTGCCGATGAGCGTGTTCAAGTATCTCGTCCAAGTCCATGAAGGGGCGTGCTCGAACTATCTGGCATTCGCGCGGAACTTTCTCACGCACGTGAATCCGCACACGGGGCGGCGGATCGCGGACGAGCCGGCGATGGCGTTGCTTTCGCTCGTGAACGAGGGCAATATGTCGGACGTCCAGTGGGGTGGACGCGAATTCGGCCTCCTGAAGGATTATTCGCGAGAGACGCTGGCGGCCTCCGAGCAGAAGTTTGCGCGACGGATGCGGGCGTTCCTGCGCAACGAGATTGGCTATCGCGGCCTTCTCACGAACATGAACAACTACTTCTGGAGCGACGATCCGCCGGCCGAGAAAGTCCGCGCCGAGGAATTCGACTATTCGGACGACCATTTCTACGTCGATCATCCGCGTTTTATCGGGCGCGATTGGAGTCTGCCCTCCAGCTGCCCCAACACGAATCCGTTGTTGGGTTCGGATTTGGGGACGCAGCGTCTGGCGAGTACGCGCCCGCGCGGGCTGCCGTTCACGACGACCGAATACAACTTCTCCGCGCCTGGCCGCTTCCGTGGCGTGGGCGGCATCCTCACGGGCGCGTTCGCCGCGCGTCAGGACTGGGCCGGTCTGCTGCGGTTCGCATGGTCGCATGGTCGGTCGGGGCTGTTGAACAGCAAGCCGCTCGGCTATTTCGACATGAGCGGCGACCCGCTTGGCCTCGCGGCGGAACGTGCGTCGATCTGCCTCTTCCTGCGCGGCGATTTGAAGCCGGCCGAAGCCGACGGTGCGTTCCTCTTCCCGCCGGCGAAGGTGGCGGACACGAAGAAAAATCCAGGTTCGCTCGCGCCGTATTGGGCGCTCGACTGGGCGGCGTGGCATACGAAGTTAGGCGTCTGTGTGGCGGACAAAATGCCAGCCGGCATGGAGACGCTGGCCGTCTATCCCGAGGCGCCGACGGACGCGACGGTGGCGCGTCTGCGTACGCGGCCGACGGGCGGCGTGTCGATCGACGCGGCCGCCGGGGCGTTCACACTGGACACGCCGCGCACGAGGGGCGGATTCGCCGAAGGCGGACGAGTCTGTGCGTCGGGCTTTACGGCTGAGCTGTCGGGTGGCGCGGCGACGATCTGGGCGAGTTCGCTCGACGATGCGCCGCTGGCCGCATCGCGTCACATTCTGCTGACGCATCTTACGGACGTACAGAACACGGACATCCGCTATGCGGATGCCGGCCGGCGCATCCTGCTTGCCTGGGGCCGTCTGCCGCATCTCATGCGCACGGGGCGGGCGAACGTGTCGCTGGCCGTGGCGGCGGGCGACTGGACGGTCTGGGCGCTCGACGCCACGGGTACGCGGATCCGTCGCGTTCCCGTGCGTCGGGTAGATGGGCGACTGGCGTTCACGGCGGACGTAGCCGCCGATCCCGCACGGGCCACCTATCTGTACGAACTCGTCGCCGCCGACACGCCCTGAGGGGTGCGGCGGCGCACGGCGGGACTAGCGGCCCTCGACCAGATCGGCGAGGCGGGCGCGGGCGGCGCGGAGGGCCACGGGGTCGCGGGAGTAGTCGGTCATCGACTTCACGAGCGTCTTCGTAACTGCATCGGCGGCCGCATGGCCCGCCTTCTGCGCCGCCAGGTGCAGGAGTTCAAAGTCCTCCACGGCGTCGCGCATTTGCACGAGGCGGATGGACGGCACGATGCCCGTCTGCGTCGGATAGAGGAACACGCCGTCGCCCGGCATCCGAAGGCCGCTGTACGTGTTCCAGTCCGGACAGAACGTGTCGGACGGATCGATGAGTTTTTGTCCGTTCCAAAAGTTCACGTGCCAGAAGAGCAGACCGTCGACGCGGTAGAGGGACATCATCCACGCGAGGAGGCGTCCTTCAATGGGCGGGTATTCGTAGGAAGCCATGTTCGCGTACGGGTACTGGGGACCGCAGCACGTATACCACCACACGCGCTTGCCCTGGGTGCGCAGGTTCGCGGAGAGGTCGGGTTTGTAGACGGACGAAAGCGGGCAGAACCAGTCCGTCGTGTTCAGGCAGGGGTAGTCCTTGCCGTCCGCCATGTCGCGGTACATCATCGCCGTCGTCATGACCGGGATGTCGGGGAAGTCGCGTTTCAACTGTTTCCAGAGGCGGTCGATGCCGGGATAGTAGGTGTGTTCACGCTCGTCGAAACCGTAGAGGTAGGCGTAGGGGATGAGACCGTTGCGGCGCAGTTCGGCCACGTAGGGCGTGAGCGTCCGTTTGACGTAGTCGTAGAACGCGGGCGTCTCTGTGGCGGCGGCGGGCGAGTAGCAGACCCATTTCGCGTTTTTGTCCGCCGGCGGCGGTACGAGGTTCAGAATGTTGAAACGGTTCATGCCGCGACTGCGGGCGTAGAGCAGATCGGCGATGGGCGGCGGGGTCGTGCGGGAGATGTCGTCGGGGTTCAGCCGATGGTCGAGCATGAGATCCCATGACTGGCGGCGCATCTCCGCGTAGCGATCCGCCGGATACTGCGCGCGCGTGAATCCGTCCATGACGCAGAATGCCGTTTCCATGCCGAACGTGGTCGGGTGTACGACGTTACGGACGCGGACGGACACGGGAACGACGGACTTGACGGCACCCTGTTCGGAGACGGTCACCGTGCCCGTGTAGAGGCCGGGTCGCGCCTCGGCATCCGCCCGCACGGTCAGCCACAGGCTTTGCGAACCGCCTTTCCGTACGCGGAACGGCGCGGGTGGGAAGAGCGGATCGGCGAACCACTTCTCGTCGGCGGGCGGGCCGAACGGATGCGGCGCGTAGCCACTGCGGCGGGCAAGGTAGGCGACGCGCTGCCATGAGAACGAACCTTTCAGCGGCGTGCCGTCCGCCTGTTTCAACGGCGAAAGCGCGAGATTCCCCTGCGTCCATTCACAGGCACGTCCTGTCGAGACGACAATCTGCGCACTTTCGGATTCGTTTCGCGCAAGGTCGAGGTCGATGCCGGCGCGGCGTTTGTCAATGGGGAAGGTGAGCGGCGTGACGCGATCCATCGAATCGGCCGTCCAGACCCGCCAACCATCCGGCGGCAGGGGCGACGTCGCGCCACAGCGTCCTTCGATCGTCTGCCATTCCGTGGTGATGCCATGTCCATCCCAAACGCGGCTTTCCAATTCGTCGTGATCGGTGTAGGGGCGGTTGGTCCGGCGGACGGACGCAAACGCCAGGCCTTTTTCCGGTGTGCGTCGTTCGAGTTTGAGGTCTTTGAACGCGGCCGAGCCAGTCCCTTTGCGGAGAAAGGCGAAGAACTCGATGGACTTGACGGGTTTCGCGGGCGCGAAGATGCCCCGTGCGAGTTCCCAGTCGTGCGTTCCCTGCGAAAACTCCGCCCGTACACCCCACTGCGGCGTACCGTCGGCGTAGTGGATGTCGAGGTACAGACAGTAGTCCTGCGCGGCGGCGTCCGTGCTGCGGCTCCAGCCCTCGTAGATGATGGGCGTTTTGTCGGGCGCGTCGTAGGTCAACACCTGCTTGAAGTGCTGTTGGTAGATTTCACCGCCAGAGGCGGAAAACATCGCCATCAGACCGGCGACAATTGGGGTGTACGGTTTCAGAAGAATTCGTATCATATGCGTTCGCTCTCTTTCGTGCTCTTTCAAAACTTCATGGACAAGATACGCAAGTTCGACGAGACATCTGCCACGAAACTTCGTGCGCATCCTCCGACTTGTTCGGACACATTCTACCATATCCACCATCCGTTCGTTTTGAGAGATCGCATGGGTGAAGAGTTCCGGCGTTGA
>CAZTHR010000060.1:0-10523 GCA_964613265.1 uncultured Lentisphaeraceae bacterium
GCGGGGTCTTGAACTCGACAAGCGCGGAGGCGCAGACGAACAGCGTGCCCATCCACTGCAGGAGCGTTGCGCGTTCCCCCAGGAAAATCCCCGCAAGCGCCACGGCCACAACGGGCGTAAAGTACGCGCTCACGCCCAATGTGGACACGGGCAAATACTTCTGCGCCGCGTTCCACGCCCAAAACGGCAGCAACGTACACCCCAACCCCAACACGGCCAACAATCCCCAGGCGCGAAGCGTGGACGGCCATGTGAACGTCCCGCACACCAGTACCGGCACGAACGCCAACGCCCCGAAAAGCATTGTCCAGCACGTGTAGACGCCCGACCCGAGGCGGGCGATCGTCGCACGACCATAGACCGAATACACCGCCCAGGCGATGGCCGCGAGCAGCACGTACACGTCGCCTCGCGAATACGCCGAAAGCGCCACCCCGTCCGCATTGACGATTCCAATCACGAAGAGCGCGCCCAAAAAACCGAACAACATGCCGACGACCTGAACGGCGTGGATTCGCCGCGCCGAAACCGCCGCGAACGCAAACATCAAGAGCGGCGTCAGCGCGTCCGCCATCGACGCATTCGCCGTACTCACGAGCGAGCACCCCTTGAAGATGCACCACGCCATGAAACTCGACCCGATCGGTCCCAGCACGGCCAACACGAACCAATCCCGCCGCGTCGCGGCGAACAAGCGCCGCCGCCCGTCGCGCGTCGCACACGCCACGGGCAGCAGGACGGCACACGCCACGACAAACCGCACACACGCCAGCACTTCCGGGGAGACGCGATACGTCCGCGTCAACGCCGACCCGACGACGAACGTCGCGGCGAACGCCGTCACGCTAATCGCCGCCAACGCCACACCGACCGCCGTTTTGCCGAAACGCCTCATGCGGACTTACGGACTTAAAGGAACAGAAGGCTCCAGAGATTCGCCGTGCCGCGCAATTCGTCACGGGAGATACGCAAGAGAAAATGATCCACGCCCTTTTCACGCCAGCCCATGAAACCCGCGCCGTCACCACGCACCCGACGGAGAAGCCGCGCCCCCGTGAGCAGCGTCGCCGAATCCATCGGACCCATCGTCGCGGCCACCTTGGGCAGGTAGATTCGCAACACCGTCGTGGGCGAACAGAACATGACACTCGCCGCTGGATGGGTCTTCGCCTCCGGGAGAATCCGCATGAGCCTTTCGGACGGTTTCAACAACGAGGCCGCCGGCGCCGTAGAGGCCATCTGCTGCTTGCCTTTCAAGACCTTTTCCTTCGGCGCCCCGGGCAGATAGTAGGCATTTGAATTGCGCCCCGGTACAAAGTGGAGCGACTTCTTGACGAACGTCGCGACGTCAGGCCCAGCCAGCGCGAAAATGTCGGCTGACCGAATGTCGTCCTTCAATGACGTGACGCCGAAGAGCGGAACGTCGCCCGGCACACCGGCGAACGACAGTGCGGACGCCGGCAGCGTCGGACAGATGACATCGCGGTTCTGCACCGTGCCCTGCAACTCCAGCCCCGACGATGTCAGGCGCACGACGATTTCCCCACCCGCGCAGACATCCGTCTGGAACACGGCCCGCGCACCGGCGGCGCTCATGCGGACGAACGCAAGGTCGCCCGGTTTGAACGGCCGGCCCAACGCGCCGAGCGCGGCCTTGTACGTGTGCGCCGCCAGACTGGGCGCCGACGCCACCGTGGCCCACTTGCCGTCCGGCGAATACCAGGCGTACAACGTCCGTCGCGAATGGCGGCCGGGCGGCACGCAGATGACGCCCGCCTTGTCGACAACCTTCGCGTCAGGGTGGCGCTGGAGGAACGCCGCACGCGGAATCGACGCGGGGTAGAGCATCGTCCAACGTTTCGTCCGCTCGAACGCCGCTTCGTTTTTACGGGAAGAAGCCATCAACTTCGCCACCGCCTGCGCGTCCACGTAGCAGACCGCCACGCCCGGCATTCCGGGCCGCATCGGACCGAAGAGCCGCACGGCGGCCTGGTTGCGCAACGCCATCGGCACGGCGTTTTTCAACACCGGGTCGGCGGACTTCCCCGCCAGCCCGGCGATGGAAGCGGCCACCGTGTCCAGATTGGCGAACGCAACCGTCCCCGCCGGCGAAAAGGCCGCGCGGGCGGAAGAGACAAGAACGGCCGCGCACACGAGCGCGACCGTCTGGAAGAATGACTTCTTCATCGATTGAAAACCACTCGGGAAAGACCCGTCACTTGGCCGCAGCCGCCGCCGCGATGATCGCCGCGAAGCTGTCCGCCTTGAGCGCCGCGCCGCCAATGAGACCGCCGTCAATGTCCTTCTGCGCGAGAAGTTCGGCCGCGTTGCCCGGCTTCATCGACCCACCGTACTGGATGCGGACCGTTTCAGCCGCGTCGACGCCAATCAGTTCGCCGAGCACCTTGCGGATGAGGGCGTGGACTTCCTGCGCCTGCTCCGGCGTCGCCGTGCGACCCGTGCCAATCGCCCACACCGGCTCGTACGCGATCACGAGCTTGTCGGCATCGGCGGCGGAAAGCCCCTTCAGACCTTCCTTCATCTGGCGGACGATCACCTCGTCGACCTTGCCCGCGTCGCGCTCGGCCAGCGTTTCGCCCACGCAGACAATGGCCGTGAGACCGGCCTTGATCACGGCCGTCGTGCGCTTGTTGACGGTTTCATCCGTCTCGGCGAAGTACTGGCGGCGCTCGGAATGGCCGATGATGACGTACTTGACGCCCGCGTCGACGAGCATCCCCGTGGAGATTTCGCCCGTGTACGCACCAGAGGCTTCCCAGTGGGCGTTCTCAGCACCCGGCTGGACGGCGGTGCCCGCGCAGGCCGCCACGGCCGCAGGGATGTCAATCGCGGGCGTGCAGCACACGATGTCCACGTTCGCGAAATCCTTCGTCGCGTCCGCAATGCCCTTCACGAGGGCGGCCGTCTCCGACGGCTTGACGTTCATCTTCCAGTTGCCGGCAATGATTTTCTTACGCATGATTCTAACTCTACCTTTCTTGTAAAAGACGTATTGGAAAAAACTTCTTTTCAGTCTACCATTTTCCCCGCCGAGGCGCAATTCGCACCGCTCAGCCCAAAAGGGCGTCGACGAGCGGGGCGAGCGCCGGGCAGTCGAGCGTTTCAACAGCGCCCGCATCGACGGCGGCCGAGACGGCCGGATCGACCGGCAGACGACACGCCACGGGGATGCCGTGTTTCTGCGCCAGTTCGTCCACGCAACTCGCGCCGAAAATCGCGTGCTCCTTGCCGCAATCCGGACACGCGAAATAGCTCATGTTCTCGACGAGGCCCGCGACGTTCTTGTGGAGCATCCCCGCCATCCGCACACTCTTCTCGACGATCATGCCGACGAGTTTCTGCGGCGAACAGACGACCACAACGTCGTCCACGGGCAGGGACTGGAAGACCGTCAGCGGCACGTCGCCCGTGCCCGGCGGCATATCGACGAACATGACGTCCACGTCCTCCCAGCAAACTTCCGTCCAAAACTGCTTGACCGTCCCGGCAATCACAGGACCGCGCCAAACGACGGGCTCGCCCGGATCCGCCACGAGCAGGTTCAACGACATGACCTTCACGCCCCCTTTGGACACGGGCGGAATCAGCCCCCGCTCGTCCGTCACCGCGCCGCCCGACAGGCCGAACGCACGGGGAATCGACGGACCCGTGATGTCGGCGTCCAAAATGGCCGTCTTCAACCCGCGCTTCGCCGCCAGCACGGCCAACATCGACGTGACGAAACTCTTACCGACGCCACCCTTGCCACTCGCCACCGCCACGACTTTCTTAACGCGGGACGCCGCATTCAACGGCGCCGCGAACGACGCCGGCGCTTTCCGCGACGCACAATTCGCCCCACACGCGGAACACTCCTCGCTCGTACAATTCTCGCTCATGATCTTCCTCTTCTTCAAACACGCACACTACAAATTGGCGAACGGATTGATGCTGAATCCGCTGGAGAACGAACGCCCACCATGGTCGCCGCCCACGCGGCGCGGGCCGTTTCCACGATTCCCGCCGTCCTTCGGCCGACCGCCGCCCGACGAACCGCGCCCACCGCCCGTCGTACCGCCGTCCCGCGTCGGCGGCGGGTTCTTGCGAGCCGTGAGGGAGATGCGGTTGCGCGCCTTGTCGACGGACAGCACCTTGACTTTGATCTTGTCGCCCGCCTTGACCACTTCCGCCGGATCGCGGATGAACCGGTCGCACAACTGCGAGACGTGGACAAGACCGTCCTGGTGGACGCCCACGTCGACAAACGCGCCGAACGCCGTCACGTTCGTGACAATGCCCTCAAGCTCCATGCCTTCCTGCAAATCGTCGATCGTCGTCACGTCGTCGCGGAACGCGGGCTTCTCGAAGACGGCGCGCGGGTCACGGCCCGGCTTTTTCAACTCGTCCACGATGTCCTTCAACGTCGGCTCGCCCACATCGTTCGTGATGTATTTGCGCACGTCGATCTTGTCCGCCAGCGCCGCGTTGCCCACGAGGTCGCCCACGCCCACGCCCAAATCGGCCGCCATCGTCTCGACGAGCGCGTAGCGTTCGGGGTGGACGGCCGAGGCATCGAGCGGATTCGCCGCGCCGCGAATGCGCAGAAAGCCGGCGGACTGCTCGAACGCCTTGGGGCCGAGGCCGCCGACCTTTCGCAAATCCGCCCGGCTCTTGAACGCGCCGTTCTCGTTGCGCCACGCCACGATGCGCTTCGCCAACGATTCGCCAATGCCCGACACGCGCGTCAGGAGCGGCGCGGACGCCGTGTTCAGTTCCACGCCGACCTTGTTCACGCAGCTCACGACCACTTCGTCCAGTTTCGCGCCCAACAACGGCTGGTGGACGTCGTGCTGATACTGCCCCACGCCAATCGCCTTCGGATCGATTTTCACGAGTTCGGCCAGCGGATCCTGCAACCGGCGACCGATCGAAATCGCGCCGCGCACGGTCAAGTCGAGTTCCGGGAACTCGTCGCGGGCCACCGCGCTCGCAGAATAGACCGACGCGCCCGCTTCGGAGACGGAGACGACGAGCACGTCCTTGACTTGCAGCAGTTTCAGGACTTCGCGGACGAACGCCTCCGTCTCGCGGCCGGCCGTGCCGTTGCCCACGGCAATCGCCTCCGGCTTGAACGTGGACACGAGTTTCGCAAGCGTCTCCTGCGCCTCGGCCTTGCGCTGCTGCGGGTAGATGACCGTGTTCACGAGAAACTTGCCCGTCGCGTCGAGCATCGCCACCTTGCAGCCCGTGCGAATGCCGGGGTCGATCGCCAACACGCGCTTTTCGCCAAGCGGCGCAGCGAGGAGGAGATGACGCAGATTCTCCGCAAACACCTCCACGGCCCCGCGATCGGATTCCATCTTCTTCTCGATGTTGACATCGAGTTCGCAGCTCGGCGCCAACAAGCGCTTGTAGGCGTCCTGCGCGGCAAGTTCAATCTGCGCGTCGTCGCGCCAGTCGACAATCTGGAGCATCCGCTCGACGAGCGGCGCGGAATCGACAACGAGGCGCACGAACAACACGCCCTCCTTCTGTCCGCGCCGCAGGGCGAGGAAGCGGTGGGAGGGAATTTCGGAAATCGGCTCCTGGAAATCGTAGTACTGCTCGAACTTCGTCGGTTCGGTCGGCCGAGGCGTGACCACTTCGCTCTTGACGATGGCCTTGTGCGCGAACGCCTCACGGACGAGGCCGCGAATGTCGGCCATGTCGGCAATCCGCTCCGCCAGAATGTCGCGCGCGCCCTTGAGGTCGTCTTCGGACGCCTCGGCGTACGGTTCGTGATTCCAGATCTTGTCGGCCAGCGGCTCCAACCCCTTCTCCTTCGCGATCATCGCGCGCGTCCGCCGTTTGGGCTTGTAGGGCTGGTAGAGATCCTCCAGCGCGTTCTTCTGCATACAGACTTCGATTTTGCGCCGCAGTTCGTCGGTCAACTTGCCCTGTTCCTCAATGGATTTGAGGATGGTGGCACGGCGGTCTTCGAGTTCGGCGTAGTAGCCCAGACGCTCCTGAACTTGTGAGATCTGCACTTCGTCCAGATTCCCGTGCGCCTCTTTCCGGTAGCGGGCGATGAAGGGAATCGTGTTGCCCTCCGCCAGCAGTTTCGCCACGGCGGCGATCTGCCCGGCGGAAATCTTCAGTTCGGCCGAGAGGCGGGGAAGGACTTTGAGCGTCGTGTCTTCGGTGGTCATGTCGGTCTTCCGTGTTACTGTACGAGGTCGCCAATCAGCATGATCTTGGCGGGCCAGAATTTCGTCCCCTGGTACTTGGGTGTGGCGAATTCCTTGACGGGATCTTTCAGGCGGAACGCGACGGGCTGCCGCGACGGCTGCTGGGCGTCGACCGTGATTTCGACTTCATGCACGCCATCCGCGCCCTGGAAGACGGGCAGCGTGGCGATGCGCCAGTAGGTGCAATAGCTGTCGAACCGGGCGGCGGGTTTCGCGCCCCGCTTTCCGTCCACCGTCACCCAGACCTGTCCACCATCCGGCCCCAGCAAATCGTAGATCCGGCAGCACGTTCCCTTGAACTTGAACTTCAGCGTGGCGCCCGGCGTCCCCGTGTACCACATCGTGCCCATGCGGTTCGAGAAGGACTTGAACTTGTGGTCGTCCGGCGGCAGCTTCTGCCATTCGCCGGACAGCAAGGCCGGCGCGATCTCCACCATCTTGGCCTGTTCCATGTTGTCCGCCACAAACGGCTTCGCCAGCCGGGCGGCATGGTCCACGGGCTTCGTGTCCTTCATCTGCGTGAACCCTTTGACGATGGACTGCAGATAGAATCCATGCCCCGGCAAGGCGGGATGGACGCCGTCCTTCGCAAAGAGGGTCTTGCCCTCCTTCGCCAACGCGGCGGCAATCGCCTTGTCGCGTTCCGGCGTCTCAACGGGCACCGCCGTCGCCTTCTCCGCGCCCGCCATGTCCATCACAAGCCGCCCGGCCTTCACTTCGGCGGCCACGCGAGGACCGAAACCGATTGACGGAATGCCGTAGTGGTCGGCCAGCTGCTCCATCGCGCTCGCGGCGCGCGGACACATCCCCTTCCCGTAGTCGCCCATCATCGAGGCCGTGATCGTGTACGTGAAAACGATGTCCGTCGTCGCGTCCTTCTTCCACGTCTGGCGGACAATGCCCTCCATCGACCGCCAGATGGATTCAGGCGATGCGCCACCGTCGTTCGTCGCGAACTCGACGAACAGCAAATCGGGATTGTACTGCAGCGCGTCGTGCCCCAGACGGAACACGCCAAGGTCGGACCCCGTGCCGCCAATCGCCGCATGGACTTCTTTGAACGTCGCGTCGGGATAGGTCTTGCGCAGCCAGTCCGTCGTCAGGTTCCGCCAGCCGTTCATGGCCGTGATCGACCCGCCGAGGTAGGCAACGACGATTTCCTTCTTCGCCGCGATTTTGGACATCAAATGCCCCACGCCGTCGCGGACGCGAACTTCCTCCGCCGCAACCGGTCCTTTGTACACGGGCTTGGCCGAGATGGACAACGCGGCGACAAGGCCGCAGACGAGACAGAACTTCTTCATGGCGCTCTCCTCTTCTTTGCTTGAACCGAAAATCACGTGCGCAGCGATTTCAACAACGCAATCTCCGCACGATAGCCGTCGAGATCGTTGGGCGTCTCCAAATAGAACGGCAGATCGCGCAGACGCGGATGGTTGATGACACGCGCCAAGGCGTCCTGCCCGATCTTCCCCTTCCCAATGCAGGCGTGACGGTCTTTGTGCGCGGCGCAGACGTTCATCGAATCGTTCAGATGAATCGCTTTCAACCGCGCCAATCCGACGATGCGGTCGAATGCGTCCAACACGCCGTCCAAGTCCGCCACGATGTCGTAGCCACCGTCCCAGACATGGCACGTGTCGAGACAAACACCCATCGGCACATCCGCCTCCGACACGCCAAGCACCGCCGCCGTCCGCGCAATAACCGCTTGAATCTCCTCGAACGAACGCCCGACTTCCGACCCCTTCCCCGACATCGTTTCCAACAGAATCGTCGTGGCGGGCGTCTGACCGAACGCCGCGAGAATCCGCGCCACCATGGACGCGATGAGTTCGATGCCCGTCTCGGCGCCCTGGCCAACGTGCGAACCAGGATGGAAATTGTAGAGTGCGCCCGGCGTGTGTTCCAGACGCTTCAAGTCGTCGGTCATCGTCGCCTCGGCGAACGCGCGAATGCGCGGATCGGCGGCGGCGGCGTTGAGCGTGTAGGGGGCGTGGGCGAGAATCGGCCCGAGGCCCTTCTCGGCGGCATAGGCGCGAAAAGCATCCACGTCACGCGGATCGATCGGCTTCGCCGCGCCGCCACGCGGATTGCGCGTGAAGAACTGAAAAACGTTCGCGCCGATCGACTCGGCCGTCTGACCCATGGCCAGATAGCCGCCGGCACTACTCAAGTGGCAACCGATTTTGAACAATGCTCGTCCCACCATTTCTTAAGACGAAGACCGACGATGCTCAATTCGTAGAGCAGAATGAGCGGCACGGCCATCACAATCTGGCTCAACACATCGGGCGGCGTGAGCACCATGCCGAGGAAGAAGGCCATCACGATCGCGAACTTGCGCCACTCGCGCAACTGGTCGCACGAAATAACGCCCAGCCAGCCGAGGACGAACAACAGCAGCGGAATCTGGAAAACGAGCCCAAACGCCAGAATCAACTTCATGATCAGCGGGACATAGTTCTCGACCTGCACTTCCGTCACGTTCAATCCCAGCCACCCGTTCAGCGCATCGAAGAACCCGACGACGTTCGGCGCCAGCTGCCCGTAGGCGAACACGACGCCCACGCCGAACAGCACCGTCCCCGCAAGGAGGAAAAAGAGAAGGGCGAACTTCTCGCGTTGCGTCAGCGCCGGAAAGATGAAGCGGAGAATAAAATACGTAATGAACGGAAAACCAATCGCCGTGCCGCCCCACATCCCGATGGACATGATCTGACTGAATCCGCCCGTGATGTTCAGACTGACGATTTTGATTTTGCCAGCGGTCACAAGCGTGTCGGCCGGCGCCTGGAGCCACGCCATCACGCGCGGCGAAAAAATCATGGCGACGATGCAGCACAGTCCCCAGGCAATCACGGCGTGGATCAAGCAGGTCCGCAACGCTATGATATGCTCCATGAACGGACGTGGCGGATCGTCGTAGGCATCCGGGTTCTTGAGCAGCGGACGCACCTTCATGAACGCTTCCCCTTCTTCTCCGGCGCGGCCGAAACCGTGAACGTGACTTCGCGCAACTCGGCCTCCGTCCGACGCGGCCGGGGCGCGTTCGCGTCACCCGCAGGGGCGTCCGCCGCCGGCGCTTCGTCCGACGGCGCGGCCGCCGTCACCTCGGCCGAACTGTCCGCCGTACCGTCGGCATACTGCGTTTCGTCGTAGAACTCCTCATGGCCGGGATACGGGTTGTTCTCGTAGGAGTTCTCCGTCCCGTAGGCATCCGCCGGATCGGAGGCCGGCGGCGCCGCATCCGTCCCGTCCGTCGGCTTGTCCACGTAATCGCTCTTCACGTCGTCGACGGCCTTGCGCACTTCCTGATCCATCGTCATCAACTGGCGCTTGAATTCGTCCGCCGCACGCCGCAACGTGGACATCACCTGCCCCATCTTCCGCGCGGCGGACGGCAGGTTCTTCGGCCCGATGACAATGAGAACGACCCCGAGTAGCACAAGGCACTCGGGACCGCTCACGGATTCGATGAACGCGAACAGCATCTGTTCCGACCGAATCGTCCAGACTTACTTGTGCTGGAACACGGCGAACTCGCCACGGCGGTTCAGACGCCACACGCTCTCGCCCGAACCCGTCACAGCCGGCTTCTCCTCGCCATAGCTCTTCGTCTGGATGCGAGCCGCGTCAACGCCCAGCGTCACGAGATAGTCGCGAATCGCCGTCGCGCGCAGATCGCCGAGGGACAGGTTGTATTCGTTGGAGCCGCGCTCGTCGCAATTGCCTTCGACGATCACCACGCGGTTCGGCTTGGCCTTCAGCTCGTTCGCCACGGCCTCGACCTTCGCCATTTCACCGCCGGGGAGGGCGGAAATGTCGAACCCGAAATAGACCGGCGCGAAATCGACGTCCGTGCAACGCACGAAGTTGGGATCCTGGTCGAACGGCGCACCCTGCGTGGCCGCGCCCAGATCGACTTCATCGGCGTTCACGTCGACCGCCGTTGTGGACACGTCCTTGACATTCGTCGCATCAGACCCGTCGGCAAGGCCGTCGCCATCCGTCGCAACGTCCACGACTTCGGTGTCGCCCGTCGCGCCGAGTTCCGCCGCCGCATCGTCGTATTTGCACCCCGTCACCGCGAACGCGAGAACTCCGCAGAACGCAAGCGCCATCATCGTGGAACATTTCATTGCTTTTGACTCCTTTTTAGGATGAAACTCTGTGTTGATTTGCCTTTGAAAAATGATGCCCATTATCATAACAGAATGCAGGGTTGAAAGGCAAGAAGGAAATGTGGAAATCGGGAATTCCACACTTACTTGTCCACGCGGATGGAGTAGAAGC
>CAZTHR010000061.1:0-10520 GCA_964613265.1 uncultured Lentisphaeraceae bacterium
CGCGGACAAGTTCGGCGTAGTTGATCACGCCGTAGGGGATTCTCTTCGGCTCGTGTTCCATGGCACGATTGTACCACAACCCCGCCCCCGTCTGCGAGGGGAAAATACCCCGCGACGGAGAACTGCGGTTCGTTATAATAGTGGACACTCTTTTAATACCAGTTGACGGAATTTGGCCAGTTTGTCCGCGACCGCCCGTAGCCGCAATCACGAACTCACCGCCGCCAATGCCGACTGCGTGTTCTTGAGGAGATCCAGAAACGACTCCTTGACGTGTCCGATGGCAACGCGGATGGATGCGCTAAATCCGCCGAGGCGTTTCGATGCCGAGCAAGTCAAGGCCCTTCGCGAGTACCTTGCCGAAGAGGGCGCACAACGCCAAACGCGCAGCACGCACATCGGGTTCGGATTTCAGAATCGGCGAACGCTGGTAGAAGGAACTGTAAAGCTGCGCCGTCTGGAACAGATAGTCCGCCAACACGCTCGGCTTGTAAGACTCAGCGGCGCGGAACACCGTGGGGCCGAACTGAAGCAATTGAAGGGCAAGCTGTTTTTCAACCGGCGTCGTCACCGCGTAGGCCAGCGTCGCGGACAACGGATCCGCGCCGGCCGACAGACCATCCACCGCCGCCTTGTCCAACAACGAGCAGACACGCGCGTAGGCGTACTGGAGGTAAGGCCCCGAATTGCCTTCGAGCGCCAACGCCTTGTCCCAGTCGAAATCAATTGCCGTGGCCGGATCGTGGCTCAAGTCGGCGTACTTCACCGCACCGAAACCGATCTGCTCGGCCAGACGCTCCGCCGCCGCCGCCGTCAACGACGCCTCCCCCTCCTTGGCGGGCCGCGATTCCACAATCTGGCGCGCGCGCTTCACGGCCTCGGCCAGCAAATCGTCGAGCTTAATCAAGTTGCCCTCGCGCGTCGAAATGGCGCGACCGGCGAACGACATCAACCCGAACGGCACATGGACGAGCTTCGTCGTGTAGCCGAGCTTTTCGCAAATGCGGAAGAACTGCTTGAAGTGGAGCTGCTGACGGTCATCCGTCACGTAGAGGATGCGTTCGGGATCGTAATCCTTCACGCGCGATTCCACACAGGCAAGATCGGAGGTCGTGTAGTTGAAACCGCCGTCCGACTTGCGGACGATGGCCACGCCAAGGCCGTCGCGTTCGAGATTGACAATCGTCGCGCCCTCACTCGGCTCGGAGAGTCCGGCCTTTTCCAGACGCTCCAACACGGCGGGCATCATGTCGTTGTAGTAGGACTCACCGCGATAGGTGTCGAACTTGACACCCAGTTTCGCGTACATCCGATCAAATTCCGCGATGGAGATTTCGATGAACCGCTTCCAAAGCGCCACATCGTCCGCCGCGCCCTGCTGGAGACGCACGAGCTCTTCGCGACAGGCCTGTTTCCAGTCTTCGCTTTCTTTCGCTTTCGCGGCGGACAGCACGTAGCACTTCTCAAGGTTCGCAACCGTCAAGTTGTCGCGCTCTTCCTGCGTGAGGCATTCGCGGTAGCCCTTGATGAGAATGCCAAACTGCGTTCCCCAGTCGCCCAAATGGTTGTCCGCAATCACCGTGTAGCCAAGGGCACGATAAAGACGGTCGAGCGCGTTGCCGATGACCGTGGAGCGGATATGCCCGATGTGCATCTGCTTGGCGGCGTTCGGCGACGAATAGTCGATGACAACCTTTCGTCCCGTCCCCGTCTGCGGGATGCCCAACGTCGTTTCCGCGCCGAGCGCGGCCAACCGTTCCGACAACCAGGCAGGGGAGACGGTGATGTTCAGAAAGCCCGGCCCAGCGAGTTCGATCTTCTCAATGAACGCGGGTTGCGTCTCTTGCAGCTTCGCGAAAACCGCCTCGGCGATCTTACGCGGCGGTTGATGAAGAATTTTCGCACTGGCCAGCGCGTCGTTGCACTGGAAATCGCCAAACTTCGCATCCGTCGCCGGCAGGGCGCGGACATTGGGGAACTCGTTCCCCGGAAACGCCGCCTCAAATCCCGCCTTCAACCACGTCTCAATCGCGCCCGCCTGACTCATGCCGCTCTCGCTTTCATCGAAATAAAAATTGTCTTAAAGTGTCCCGCCGTTCTTCTTGGCGAGTTTCTGCAGTTTCTTCGCCATCACGACTTTGTCGTAGGCGTTCAAATGATCAACGTACAACACACCCTTCAAGTGATCCGTCTCGTGCTGAATGGCACGGGCCAGAAAACCGCGCGCGGAAACAATCTGGATCTGGTTGTGCACATCCGTGTATTGGCACGTCACCTTGTCCGCCCGGACAACAGGGGCGCTCATATTCGGAAGGCTCAAGCAACCCTCTTTGCCATCCTGCGTTCCCTCCGTGGCAATGATCACGGGGTTGAACAACACGAGCGGCATTGGCACCTTTGCATTGAACGCGCGAATTTCCTCGTCCTCCTCGCAGTCAGCGGGGACGTCGATGACACACATCGCCTCCAGTCGGCCCACCTGCTCCGCCGCCAGACCAACCCCACGGGCCTTGTGCATCGTTTCAATCATGTCCTCCGCCAACGCGACGAGCGCCGGCGTGACGGCTGGGACGGGCGTCGCGGCTTCACGTAGAATCTCGCTGCCGTATTTAACAATATCCAGAATCATAAGCACCTACAGAAATCACACGAGGCCGGTCGAGCCGAATCCGCCCGCCGCACGGTCGGACGCATCGAGCGCGGACACCTCTTCGATGGTGGCCGAAACGACGGGTGCAATCACCATCTGGGCAATACGCATTCCCTTCTCGACCGTGAACGGCTCTTGTCCCAAGTTGATCAGCACGACACCCAGTTCGCCGCGATAACCGGCATCGATCGTACCCGGCGAATTGAGCACCGTGACGCCATGCTTTAACGCCAATCCCGAACGCGGCCGAATCTGAGCCTCCATGCCGAACGGCATCTGCATCTTCAGACCCGTCCGCACAAGCGCTCGGGCGCCGGGTTGCAAAACAAGCGTCTCGACAGAACACACGTCCATCCCGGCATCACCGGGATGGGCGTAGGACGGCAGCTGTGCCGCCGGATTACTCTTCAAAAAGCGCACCGTCATCGGACACCTCGACGGACGACAACGACGTCGTCGTGAAGCCCATCCGATTCAGATTCCACGCCGTCCAGTCACTCGGCAGCGTCCGCGCGGCATCGCCCGCCAACTGGTCACGAACCTGCGCGCGCATAATCTGAACCTGCGTGGCATCGCCCGGCACACGATCTTCCACGTAGACCACAAGGGCACGGCGCGGATTCGACGTCGTCACGAAATCGGACAACTTGCCCTTGGCCAACTTCATCGCCGCCGGCCCGACGTACATCGCATCCGGGAAGACATCGCGCTGCAGAGAAGCGACGGAGAAAACGGTCGACGTGGAAACCGTCGCGCCCGCGAGAGCCTTCGCGTCAAACGGCTTGCCGGCCGCAAGATCCGCTGCGAGTTTCGCGCGCGTCTTCTCGACCTCAGCCTTGAACGCTTTCTGACGGGCATCCGCCAGCGCGTCGGGACGGATGATCTCCTTGGCTTCCGCGAAAGACGGCACGTGCGCCTTTTCAACAGGCCCCGCCAACTCGATCAGGTAGACGCAATTCGTCCCAACCACCACGCCGTAGCGGAGGTCTTCGGACTCGGCGTCAAGCTCGGCCACCGCCGTCGTCAAATCCTTCACATCGGGCGCAATGGTCGACGGACGTACCATGAAACCCGGCACATAGCGGCCGCTCAACGAGAAGCGTTGCGACGTCATGATCTTCGCTTTTTCCTCGGCGGCGATCTTCTCCAAGCGATCAACCTTCTTTCCGTCCGTCGCAACCGTCGCATTCTCCTGCGGATAGACGCGGAAGAGCAGATTCGTGCGGTACGCCTCCACGGAGGCGATGAGCTGGAGTTCCTTTTCAAGAATCGGGCGGACGGCCTCAAACGGCTTCGTCTCCGTCCGCGTCGTGCCGTTCGTCTCCGTCACCGTCGTCTCGAAGCGGCTGGACGTCGCATCATAGCGGTCGCGCAATTCGTCTTCCGAAATCGAGAACTGCGCCAGACGGTTCGTGGCATCGGCCTTGAAACAAACATATTTCAGGCGGACGCAATCCGGCAGGGCAATGGAATTCGTGTTGTCCTTGTAATAGGCCTCGATCGCCTTGTCGTCGACCGTCACCTTGTCGGCATTCTTGTCCGTAAACGCGGCGACGCGCACCGTAAACTTGTCCGTCAAATCATTGATCGCGGCATCAAGTTCCATCGGCGACACCCACGCGGCCGATCCGAGGACGACCTGCGTGACCTTACGCAACGTCAGCTGACGCTTGAGGTAGGCCTCGAAGTACTCCGCCGTCATGCCATTGTCGCGCAGCCACATCTGGTAGGCGGCCAAGGAGAACGCACCGTTCTGCCCCTGGAAAACGGGAATACGGCGGATGTTCTCGCGAACGTCCTCGCTCGTGGCCTCCAGATGCTTGTCCTTGGCCACATCAAGCGCCGCACACGCCTCCCAGGCCTGACGATTGATTTCGGCGGATGTGCTCGTGTTGTCGCGGCCACGACCGAACCCACGCGCATCGCGAGTCAAGTCGCCAAATTGCTGGGCGGACACATCCCGCTCGCCCAACGTCCCGGCGGTTGCGCCGTCCCCCCGTTCCCCGTCACCACCCGTGAAGAGGAAGTCAAACGCAAAAAACGCCGAAATCAATACCGCGAACACGCCCCACACCCACTTGTTCTTGATGAGGCGATTGAACTTCTGAATAACCACTTTATTTCACCCTGTCTTGAATACTACTAGCAAACGAAAAACGGAGACACCATGCCCTCAGATATCGGAATCGTCCGCAGCCTCCTCGGCCGGCTTCTCCTCGGAACCCGCTTCGCCCGCCGCGTCGGACTTCTTTTCGTCGGACGCTTCGGTCGCATCGTCTTCCACGGTTTCGGAATCGTCCTTTTCGGCGGCCTTCTCCTTCTTGGCGTCGGTCTCGGAAATCTTGGTGGCGACGACGAGTTCGCCCGAATTCACGATTGCGAGCCCCTCCGCGAACGCGCAGCGGTTCTTCATCTCGCCCGCCTGGTCGAACGTCATCATCGAAACGATCATCCGCCCGCCGACTTCGGCCGTACGACGGAAAATCTTGACTTCGTACTGCGGGAACAGACCGAACTCAAGCGTACGCGGAACGTCCTTTTCAATCATCGAACCGTTGTCGCCGACCTCTTTTTTCCGCTCGACGCCCTGATCGAGCGTGACTTTGCAGTCGCCGATTTCACCCAGCAACGAAGTGAAGAGATCGTCGCCCGTCGTGCGAATGCGAATCTGATCGGCCGCGCGCATTTTGGCAATCTTGTAGTGACGCCCCTGCAACGTCAACGTCCCCGTCACACAGCGGACGAGCGTCTCGTCGCCATCGGCCAGGGGCTTGTAGTCGAACTGGCTCTCGCCCGCGAGATTGGAGGCCGTGAAGAACGGCGCCGTGACGGAGAACGCGCCCTCCTTCAACGTCAGCGGGAGCTTGATGTCAACAGCCCCCGACTTGAGGACGACCGTCCGCGCCGAACTTCCCAGTTCGATTTCGCGCGTCGCGAACTCGGCGGCGGCCGTCGCACGGATCGTGGCCTTGTCGCCAAACTCGAATACGGCCTCCGGCGAAGCGCCCACCGTACCGTTGACCCGAATCGTGGAACCGAGCGGATACAGACGCCCTTCCTCGGCGTCCACCCAGGCCTCCGTGCGCGGCTTGAGCACCTGCACCTGGCCTTCGGCACGAAGACAGCGCATCAGCGGCAGAAAGACCTGCGCCGGCTTCGCCGCCGACTGCGGCGCGAGTTCGCCCTCTTCGGCTTTCGCCGGCTCATCGCCCGCCGCGTCCGCATCCTGCGCCAGAACGGGATTCAAAAACGTAAAAACGGAGACAGCCGCAAGCGCGACCGCCGCCTTCTTTGCCAATGTCCGTTTCATGTGTGACCTTTCATCTTCTTGTCAGAGACACCATTTTACAATTTTCTGATGGAAAACGCAACTCCGATTGTTTTCGGCATGACGGCGGTCAGCGCATGGCGGCGGCGAGCGCGTTACCGAATTCAGAACACTTCACTTCCGTCGCGCCTTCCATCTGGCGGGCGAAGTCGTACGTGACCGTCTTGGCCGCAATGACCTTGTCCATCGCTTCGACAATCTTGTCCGCCGCTTCAGTCCAGCCCATGTAGCGCAGCATCATCTCGCCGGAGAGAATGAGCGAGCCGGGATTGACCTTGTCGAGATTCGCGTACTTCGGCGCCGTGCCGTGCGTCGCCTCGAAGACCGCCACGCCCGTCTGGTAGTTGATGTTCGCGCCGGGCGCAATACCGATACCCCCCACCGTCGCGGCGAGCGCGTCGGACACGTAGTCGCCATTGAGATTCAGCGTGGCGATCACATCGTACTCGGCCGGGCGCGTGAGAATCTGCTGGAGGAAGGCGTCGCAGATGCAGTCCTTGACGACGATTTCGCGTCCCGTCTTCGGATTCTTGAACGCACACCACGGGCCGTTGTCGATGGGCGTCGCACCGTATTCGCGCTGGGCGAGCGCATAGCCCCAATCCCGGAACGCGCCTTCGGTGAACTTCTGGATGTTGCCCTTGTGGACGAGCGTGACGCTCTTGCGGTCGTTCGCGACGGCGTAGTCGAGCGCGGCCCGCACGAGACGCTCCGTGCCTTCGAGCGACACGGGCTTGACGCCGATCGAGGCGGTCTGCGGGAAGCGGATTTTCTTCACGCCCATTTCCTTCACGAGCCAGTCGACGACCTTCGCCGCCTCAGGCGTACCGTATTTCCACTCGATGCCCGCGTAGATGTCCTCCGTGTTTTCGCGGAAGATCACCATGTCCGTCAGTTCGGGACGCTTCACGGGGGAAGGCACGCCCTTGAACCAGCGCACGGGGCGCAGACAGACATAGAGATCGAGCTGCTGGCGCATGGCCACGTTGATCGAGCGGATGCCGCCGCCGACAGGCGTCGTGAGCGGTCCCTTGATGGAGACGAGATAGTCGCGGCAGGCGTCCAGCGTCTCCTGCGGCAGCCAGGTGTTCGGGCCGTAGACGGCGTTCGACTTCTCGCCGGCGTAGACTTCCATCCACGAAATCTTGCGGCGGTCGCCGTAGGCGGCCTTGACGGCGGCGTTCCACACGGTCATCGCCGCGCGCGTGATGTCCGGTCCCGTGCCGTCGCCCTCGATGAACGGCAGAATCGGGTTGTCCGGAACGAGAAGCTTCCCGTCCTTCATCGTGATCTTCTCGCCGGCGGGGACGACGATTTTCTGATAAGCCATGTTGAGTGTCCTTTGGTTGTACGTGTTGCGTGTACGTGAACGGCCGGTCAAGCCTTGACGAGCAGTTCGTTACGATAGAGGGCGCGGACGGCGTTGCAGTCCTGCGTGTGGCCGGCGCGATAGGAGACGACCGTGCCGACGAAGCGATCCGGTCCCGTCAACGACAGCGCGGCCAAGAGGTCGAGCGTGGCGCGATGCCAGACGGGTTCGAGAAATTTGTCCGTTCCCGCCAACGGATAGCGCGGCGCACCATACCACCGCGTACGTCCGTGGATGAGAATGTTGTCCATATTGTAGCCCAAATGGCGGCGATCCGCCCGCAGCCAGCCGAATGCCTTGACGAGCTGGTACTGCCGATGCGTGGCGTTTGTCCGCGCATGAGATCCGTACGCGAACGTTTCGGGCGTGACGTCGAACACGATGCGCTGATCACCGATTACCGTGTGCCAGTTGATCGCCACGTCAAGCCGCAGACGACGCGACCCGTCGTCGGGCAGGAACAGGAGGAAGTCGCCGCGCGGACCGCTGAACGCGAGCGGTTCGGACACCGTGACGTAAGACGCCACGCCGCCCGCCTCGACAATACCCGCCGCCTGAACGGCTTCCACAAGCGGCCGCGATGAATCGTCGAAGAGCGGCGGATCGCCGGAATTCGTCTTCAGCACCACGTCGTCAAGCCCCAACCCACCCTTCAAGGCGACGATGTGCTCGACCATGCGCAGATAGTTGTGGGGCGATCCGCTGCGCAGAACGATGTTGCCGGCCGACGTCCAGAGGTTCGCAATGTCGACGGCCGTATCCAGCTGCTCCGGCTGATCCGTCCGCCGAATCCACCAACCCGGCTTTTGCGACGGCGCGAACGTAATCGTGCGCCGTTCACGGCCACGGAACGTGCCGACGCCCGCCACAGACGTTTCGGCCGCGAGCGTCGTCCGACCGGAACGCCATCCGCTGCCAGTCTCAGACAGTCGGACGTCGTCGATGGGCTGGGCGTTGAACCGCGCCAACGCCGCATCGAGCGACGCTTGGGAACCGACAACGAGCCGACACTTCGGATAGGTGAATGCGGGAGAGGAAGAAGCCATGGACACTTATTTCTTTTCGCCAGTGGGGTTTTCGAGAATCTTGTCGACCAGCGGCGTATGCTTCACCTCAATGCCCGTCTTGGCCAGACGATCCACCAACTGGGAGAGCCAAATGCCGAACACGGCCTTGGGGTCGTCCTTGAGCGACGCATTGTCGAGCGGTACGCGGTCGATCTCCTTCTGGCAGAGCGAATCGAGCAGGAGAATTGCCGGATAGAGCCGGGCATCCGTCGGCTTCGGTTCGGGCTTGCCGGCCGACGCGGCCTGCTGCTTGGCCGACTCGGTCACGCCGAAGTTCTCCATCACCTTGATCGCGTCCGCGTCGCGCATCGCGCGCGTATCGACAGACTTGCCGTCCTTCGACAGCTTCATCTGGACGACGACCGTGACGAAATTGTTCATCGCGAGTTCCTTGAACTCCTTGCGCGTCAGAATCTTCTGCTTGATGAACGCGCCCACTTGATTGCCTTCGGGGAGCATGGCCACGAGCACGGGGTAGCCACCCATCTCAGCAATGTGCTTCACCTTCGAGAACTTGACAACGTACTTGCCCCCCGTCTGTTTCAGCAGCTTGGCCGCTTTCGCCTTTTCCGCATCGGTCGGCCCCGCCTTCTCGGCCGCCTCTTCCTTGTCCTTCGCGTCCGCCGCAAAGACAGACGTCATCGGCGCACACACGAGCGCCGCCGCCAAAGCCAAAAGCAAATTCAGTTTCATGTTCGGTCCTTTCCGGTTTGCGCCAAACGCTGCGCCAGACGGGGAAGCCCCGGATCGCGCGCGCCGGCAGTTACGATTGCATCGTACGCCGATGCGCGCGGACGGAGTTCGGCCTCCGCCTCTTCAAGACTGTGAACAAGCCGAACGGGCTGTCCGTCCAGCAACGCCGCCAACGCATCCGAATTGATCGACCGATCCGTCGTTCCGCCGGCGTCGTAGACGGGTGGCAGGACGAGCAGGTCGTTCCGCCGAAGCGTGTCGCGGAACATCGCCGCCAACGCATCCCTCATTTTGCGCAGGGGCGCGTAGCCGTGCGGCCGCCACACAACGGCCACGCCACGCGGATGGGCGGCCTGCAACGTGGTGAGCATCGCGTGGAGTTTTTCAGGATTGTGGGCGTAGTCGTCGTAAACGACTGCGCCCGCGCACGTCCCAATCCGCTGCAACCGCCGCTCCACGCCGGGGAACGTCCGCATCGCCGCCGCCAGCGCATCGTCCGGGAAACCGAGCCGCCGCGCCAAACGCAGGGCGCACTCCGCGTTGACCGCGTTGTGCTCCCCCGGCAGCGGAATCGTCCGCGCCACATCTGACGGGACAATCGGTTCGCGCCGACCATCCACCAGAGGCCCCGGCAGCCCATTCACGAACGCATCGAACACGGCGTCCATCTCTTCCTTCGAGTAATGGTCCGCCGACGCATTCGTGACGATGGCCGCATAGGGACGAAACGCCACAAGCGACTTGTCGCTCTCGTCCACTTCGGCAACGGCGAACGCACCGTCCGCCGTCGCCGGCCGGGCGGACGGCCGCACCGATCCCACGCGCGTACCGTGCGCATCCCAGCCGACGATCTGCGCCCCGTTTACGACCACAGGGTCTGCGCCGCACGCGGCCAGCAGATGGCCGAGAATCGCCGTCACCGTGGACTTGCCGCACGTCCCGACGACCGCCAGCAGTTTACGCGGTTGCAGAAGTTCGGACAACGCCACCGCACGATGGACAACGGGGACACCCAAAGTCCGCGCCCGAACGAGATCGCGGTTCGTTTCCTCGATCGCCGTCGACACGACGACCCGCGCGAGCGAACCTTCCACCAGCGTACCGTCATCCGGCGCAAGGTGAACACCCTGATGCCGAAGTTCGGAAAGAACGGGCGTCCACGGAACATCCGCCGCCAACGCACGATCCGAACCCGATACCGTCCAACCCGCGTCGAGATACGCCTGGGCGAGGGCGCTCATGCCCACGCCCCCGATACCGATTAAATGGACAGCCTTCTCCTGCATGGTCACTAACGTAAAACGCCGCTTACTTGCCAAAAATATTGCCCACTTTCTTGAGCGCGTTTTTGGCGCCGTCCGTCACGCCCTGGACGGCATTCACCGCACCATCCGCCACGCCTTTCGCCACATC
>CAZTHR010000062.1:0-10518 GCA_964613265.1 uncultured Lentisphaeraceae bacterium
CGTTGATTTTACGGTTGCAGGGCGCGAACGGAAATGCGAAAATACCTACGCGCCTCTCTTCGGTCTGTCGGGTTGGGAGGGTGCGCGTATCGTGTTGGGCCGTGTGGCCCGGCAGGGTGTTAGAGCGGATGGCGAATGTCCCCGAAAGACGAGGAACGAAAAGAACGATTGACGTGACAAGGAGACAACACATGAGGATGAAAACAACGGTACGGTCTGGCATGGTGATGGCGGCGGCGTGTGCCGCATTCGCGGGGTGGGGCGGCGTGTCCGACCACGTGGACACGCGCATCGGCGGCTCGTATCGCGGCCACACGTTCCCCGGCGCGGCGCGTCCGTTCGCGCTCGTGCAGGCCAGCCCCGACACGGGAAAATGCGACTGGGACCATTGTTCCGGCTACGTGTGGGAAGACCCCTGCATCTACGGCTTCACGCAGACGCACTTGAGTGGTACGGGCTGCCCCGACCTTGCGGACGTGCGCCTCCTGCCGTTCTCCGGCGCGTTCGACGGCGTGAATCCGCGCGACTGGAAACAGGCGAAGGACATCAACGCCGAAGTCGGCAAACCCGGCTACTATGCCGTCTCCCTCACGAACGACGGCGTGAAGGTCGAAATCACCGCCACGCCGCGCGTGGGCGTCTACCGCTTCACCTATGCCCCCGGCAAGCCTGTGAAGATGCTCGTTGATTTCCAGTGGGGCAACAATGGCAACGCGGATACCTGCGTCGTCGAGTCCTCCGCCACGCTCGGCGCCGATCGGCAGACGATTTCCGGCGGCCGCCACACACGTGCCTGGCTTCAGCGCCGCGCGTTCTGGAAGGTCGCGTTCGCCCGGCCGTGGACGGCGGTCGAGAAGCTTCCGCGCAACCCGAAGGAGAAGGCCGACCGCTACGTGTTCACGTTCGCGCCCGGCGAACCCCTGGAGGCGAAGGTGGCGATTTCGACGGTGGACGAGGCGGGCGCGGCAAAGAACTTCGCCGCCGAGGCCGCCGGCAAGTCCTTCGACCAGATCCGCGCCGAGGCGACAGCAGACTGGGACGCGCTACTCTCGCGCATGGACGTACCGGGCGCGTCTGACGAGCAGAAGACGGCGTTCTACACGTCACTCTACCACCTCTTCATCCAACCGAACAACATCGCGGACGTCGACGGGCGCTATCGCGGCGGCGACGCGAAGGTGGCGACGGCGGTTCAGGGCGCGTACTACACGGGGCTCTCCCTGTGGGACACGTTCCGCGCCGCGCATCCGTTCTACACGATGGTCGCGCCGGAGCGCGTGGACGGGTTCGTCAACTCCATGCTCGGCCACTACAAGGCGATGGGCTTCCTGCCGGTCATCCCCTACTTCGGCTGGGAATCCCACTGCATGATCGGCAACCACGCCATCCCCGTGATCGTGGACGCCTACAAGAAGGGCTTCCGCGGATTCAACGTCGACCTTGCGTTCGAGGCCGTCACGAATTCCATCACGGTCACGCACGTGGATCCCTTCGGCAACAGGAAGATCAAGGAGGACTGGGAGGCCTACGACAAGTACGGCTACTATCCGTTCGACCTCATCAAGGGCGAGTCCGTCTCCCGTACGCTCGAATGCGGTTTCAACGACTGGTGCGCGGCGGAGTTCTGCCGGACGCTCGGACGCGGCGACGAGGCGTTCTTCCGCCGTCGCGCGAACTACTGGCGCAACGTCTTCGATCCGTTCATCGGTTTCATGCGCGGCAAGGACACGCAGGGGCGGTGGCGTTCGCCGTTCGACCCGTTCCATCTGGGACACGGGGGCGACACGTCGAACGATTTCACGGAGGGCAATGCCTTCCAGTACTCGTGGCACGTGCTGCAGGATCCGGAAGGGCTGATCGCCGCGCTGGGCGGACGCAAGGAGTTCGTGGCGAAGCTGGATTCGCTCTTCGTCCAGCCTGAGAAGACGGAGGGCATGGGGTTCGTGGGCGACGTGACGGGGTTGATCGGGCAGTACGCGCACGGCAACGAGCCGTCGCACCACGTGGCGTATCTCTACACGCTCGCCGGCCGGCCCGACCGCGCCGCCGAAGTCGTGCGCGAGGTCTGCGACAAGTTCTACCTTACGACGCCGGGCGGCCTGTGCGGCAACGACGACTGCGGGCAGATGAGCGCGTGGTATCTCTTTGCGGCGATGGGCTTCTATCCCGTCAACCCGTGCGGCGGCGACTACGTGCTGGGGGCGCCGCAGTTCCCCGAAGTCGTTCTCCGTCTGCCGAACGGCCGGACGTTCCGCACGGTGGCGAAGAACCTGTCGCGTGAGAACAAGTACGTGGCGTCCGTCACGCTGAACGGCCGGCCGCTGGACGGCGTGCACGTCCGCCATGCCGACGTCGTCGCGGGCGGCGAACTCGTCTTCACGATGAAATCCAAATAATCCACCAATCAACGTTCGAAAGAAAATGAAAATTCGCAATCTGTATCGCGTCGTGTTGGCGTTGGGGGTGTTGTGTTTCGCGGGCTGCCGTGCCTGGGACTTCATGAAGAAGTGTCCGCTCGTCCAGATGGTGACGCACGAGACGGGGCAGGCCGTGGATATGGCGGCGGAGCCGTTTCGCCAAGTGACGATCATGAGCTGGAATCTTCGCGCGGGGTTGGGCATGGACGGCGTGCGCGACATCACGCGCGCGGGCGCGGTCATCAAGCGGGAAGACCCCGACGTCGTGGCCCTGCAGGAAATCGACCGCCTGACGAAACGCGCGGGCGGCGTCGATCAGTTGGCGCAATTGGCCGACGCGACGGGCTTGAACGCCACGTGGTGCAAGACGATTGACTTCGATGGCGGCGAATACGGTATCGCCCTCCTGTCCAAGACGGCTCCGCTTCGTGTTCAGCGAATCGACCTGCCGGGTTCGGGCGAACACCGGATGCTCCTGCTCGCCGAGTTCCCGCGCTACTGGGTGGGCGTCACGCATCTGCCGCTGGAGGAGAAAGACCGCCTCGCCGCCGTGCCCGTTCTGCGCGGGGCGCTCGATCCGGCGAAGCCGCTCTTTCTGGCGGGCGATTGGAACGACGTGCCGGGCAGCGAATTTTTGAACAAAGTCCGTTTGCCGTACGCCATTCTTTCCGGCTTTGACAAGACGTTCCCGTCGGACGCGCCCGATCGCTGTCTGGACTACATCGCCGTCACGCGCCGCCATCGCGCCCGCTACGAGCACGTCGACCGCAAAGTCTTGCCCGAGAGCGTCATTTCCGACCATCGTCCGATTGTCGTGACGGCTCGCTGAGCATCTCCGCGACTTTTGCTATACTATCCCGAAAAGGAATTTTCGTACCATGCTCCATCTGCTCGCCCCGTATCTGGAACAATGCTGGGGGCCGTTCCGTCTTCTGCGCTCCCATGCGCTTCTGCTGGCCGCCGGCACGTTGCTGGCGGCGTTCGCGGTCGTGATGTTGTTGCCTCGGTTGTGGCGCTGGTCGCCGGCCGATCACGGGAAGGCGATTCTGGGGAAGGATGGCATGGTGTCGGCCGGAAAGCCCACGGGTGCGGGGCTGTGGGTCACGCTGCTCGTCTTGCCGATCGTGCTGCTTGTGATGCCGTTGACGGTGTCCGAATTGGGCGTCCTCGTCTTCCTCTACATGGCGATGGTGTTCGGCTATTTGGACGACCGAAGCGTCGTGCCGTGGGGGCAGTTGAAGAAAGGTCTGCTGGACGTCGCCGTCTCGCTGGGCGTCGCGCTGTTCATCTGGACGGGTCACGGCGGCGACGTGTGGCTGCCGTTCGTCAAGGGCGTGTGGACGGTGCCGTGGTGGATCTACGTGCCCGGCGCGGGCTTTCTGCTTTTCGTCGTGATGAACGCGACGAACTGTTCCGACGGCGTGGACGGCCTTGCGGGGGCGCTCTCGCTGATTGCGCTCGTGTCGCTTTCGGCGTTGCTCTACCTCGTCATTGGCTATGCGCCCGTGGCGAAGTACTTGCTTGTCCCCCATAACCCGTTCGCCGCTCGTTGGGCGATTCTGCTCATGACGGTGGCGGGCGGTTTCGCGGGCTACCTCTGGTGGAACGCCGAACCGTCGAAAGTCCTCATGGGCGACGCGGGGTCGCGTTTCCTGGGGCTGATTCTCGGTGCGGGCGTGTTGGTGACGGGCAATCCGTTTTTGATTCTCGCGTTCGCGCCCGTCCTGCTTGTGAACGGCGGTGGCGGGTTGGTGAAACTCATCCTGTTGCGGTTCTTCAAGAAAGTCGGCTGGGAAGTGCGTCCGGCCTCGCAACTTGCACCCGAGGAGGAAGAACGCAAGCACACGATGGTCAAAGTCCTGCAAGGGGTACGCTTCCCGCTCCACGATCACTGTAAAAAAATATTGAAGTGGTCGAACGCCCAAGTGCTGATGCGGTTCGTTTTGATCCAGGCTTTTTTGATGCCGGTTATTTTTCTGTTGTTGGTGAAGATCCGTTAGACGGCCGGTTGCGGCGTGTACGTCCGAAAAAGGAGAGACATGAAGCGTTTCATCTGTTCAATCGTGATGGGGATCGGAGGGGTGGCCGCATGTGCGCCGGCGACGAACGCCGTGCCAGTTGCGCCGACGGCCGAGACGGCGACGAACGCCGCGTCCGTCGTGGACGCGCCGCCCGCCTACGTGCCGCCCGTCGAGGCGCAGTTGTCGGACACGGAAATCTGGAATCGAGCCTACGACCGTCTGAAAGCGGGTGATACGAACGCCGTGTTGGCGGCGTTGAAACCGCTCATGCTGAGTCGGACGCATGGTGCGCGGGCGGCCGAAGTCGTCGGTGCGCTTGAATACGCGAACATGAAAGCGGTACGTGCCGAAGATCCGGAGAAGGCGGCGGCCGCCGCCGAGGCGGCGCTCGCGGCGATGCAGATCGCCTTGCGTGCGGCGCCGGACGATCCGCGGGCCAACCGCAACTTTACGCGGGCGGCCGATCCCGTGAACGAACTGCGCGAAACGGCGCACGTGGCGAAAGTGCTGAAGGAAAAGCAGGGGCAAAGTCCCGACCAATTGCTGGCCGTCGCCGTCCGCGAAATCCGCGACGTGATGGCGGCGCAGAAGACGGTGTTGACGAACGTGGCGGCCGTGGCCGTGCGGACGAGCGAAGCGTTGGCGCGGCGTGTCGCAACGGTGTCCGATGTCTGGATCCCCGTCAAACAGGGCGTCATCCAGTCCGTGACGAACGAACAGCAGGCGGCCGTGATCGTGGGTGACGTCGAAGCGGCGCGGGACGCGACGAAACGTGCGGCGGATCTGCTGGACGATCTTTCGCCCGATGCGGCGGCGCCGCTGACCCAGGCGGAATCGGCGTTGAACCGCTTTTGGAAGATGACGATTCTGCCGCCCGCCGCCATCGACCAGGACATCCTTTGCCAGTCGAATGCGTTTCTCGCCGTCGAGGCGTTCAACGGCCGCCCCTGGCAGCCGGAGGCGTTGGACTTCACGCGGGCGTTCCGTGCCAAGTTCCCGGCGTGGGCGCAGCAGTACGAACAGCAGGCCCAGGCGGACACGAACAAGCCGCCGTTCACGAAGGAACAGCAGGCCGAAATCGCCGCGCTCGCGACGGAGGTTGAAAAAATCCAGATCGCCAGTGTCGAAAAGGAAGACCCGCCGCAACAGGAGGAGGCCGTCCGGAAACTTCTGCGTATCCGCGAACTTCTGCCCAAGGACAACAGCGGGCAAAACGGCGGCAACCCGCCGCCGCAGGCGAATCCACAGCAGAATCCGGACAACAAACCCCAACCGCAAAATTCCGACGGGAAGGACGAACAGCAGCAGGATCAAAAGCCGGAACAACCGCCGCCGGAACAGCCGCAGTCGGACGAGCAGAAGGCGCAGGACGGGGATTCGGGGAAGGACGATCCCAAGGACAACAAGGAAATCGAAGCGTTGTTGCGCAAGGCACAGGAACGGTCGGACGAGCATGAGGCCGAGAAGAAAGCGCGGATGAACCGGATTCCGCCATCCGCCAACCAGCGTGACTGGTAGACGGGCGCGCGTATGCTATAATAGAGCCATGAGTTTGATGCAGAAAATTCTTCTGTCCGCGCTGATGTTTGCGGCGGGTTGTGCGACGTGGACGTTCACGCCGCTTCGGACGCAGCGTTTCGTGGACGACAACAACAACTACGTGCTGGTGGACTACGGGCGTGACGAGAAGGGGCACACGTCCTACTTCCGCCTGTCCTACGGCGGGCAGTTCCCGTTTAAAACGAAAGACAAGGTGCGCGTGGAACTGCCCGACGGCCGGCGGTTCGTCGCGTGGAAGCACATGTCCGTGCGCGGCAACCTCTACAAGACGGATGACGCGCAGTGGGAGTTCTTCGAGGAAGGCGTGGCGTGTGTTGTCGCCGAACTGGCGCCGGACAAACGGGGGTATCTGCGCCGGTTTTCGGGCGTCCTCTGTGCAAGTGTGCGCAACCCTTTGAACGAAAAGAAGGAATCGATTCGCAGTGGCAGTCCGCAGGGATTCGGTCGCGATTCGAGCGGCCCTCGTACGTCGACGGGGCCACGTTCGGCGGAGTGAGAAAACGATGAACGCATTGGACAACATCAAAGTCGTGCTGGTGGGCACGCTTTATTCCGGCAACGTGGGCAGTGCTTGTCGCGCGATGGCCAACATGGGTTTTCATAAACTGGCGCTGGCGGCGCCCAACATCCAGAATGGCTGGGACGAGGCGGAGCGTCTGGCCGTCCACGCGACGGACATTTTGCAGGGACGGCAGGAGTTCGCGACGTTCGAGGAAGCCGTGGCCGACTGCGTGGCGGTCGTGGGTACGACGGCGCGGGGCGGGCTTTACCGGCAGCACGTCAAGTCGCCGCGCGCCTGTGCGCCCGACATTCTCGCGCTTGCGGAAACCGGCCCGGTCGCACTCGTGTTCGGGCGAGAGGACAAGGGGTTGCTGAACGAGGAAGTGGCCCAGTGCACGCACTTGATCCGCATTCCCGTGGACGAGGGCTACACGTCGATCAACCTTTCACAGGCCGTGTTGATTACGTGCTACGAGTTCTTCACGGCCACGGGGCGCTATCAGCCGCCGACCGAAAAGTCGCCGCCCGCGCCCCAAGCGCAGAAGATGCAACTGATGAAGAACTGGCAGACGATGCTTCAGGACATCGGCTACATGAACGCCTTGCAGACCGAGCACATGATGCAGGGCATTCACCGCGTGTTTTCGCGCGGCGTCCAGACCCGCGACGATGCCGCCATTTTGCTGGGCGTTGCGCGTCAGGCCGTCTGGGCGCATCACAATCCAGCCCTCGAAGGGCGCAAGCCGTCGTTGAACTAGAAGGAAGTCGAGGAGACGCCATGCCGATAACAGAAATCCTCACGCGCAACGCGACCGAATGGCCGAACGATGTCGCGCTGGTCGAGATCAATCCTCAGGAACTGGAGAAACGCCACACCACGTGGCGCGAGTATTCGCTCATCGAATCGTCGCCCGTCGAGGCGTTCCGCAGTGAAATCACCTGGGCCGAGTTCCACGAGAAGGCGAACCGCTTCGCGAACTTCCTGCTGAGCCGCGGGTTCAAGAAGGGCGACAAGGTCGCGATTCTGTTGATGAACTGTCTGGAATGGCTGCCGATCTACTTCGGCGCCCTTCGCGCGGGATGCCTGGCCGTGCCGCTCAACTTCCGCTACACGGCCGACGAGATCAAATACTGTCTGGAACTTTCCGACGCGGACGCCATCGTCTTCGGTCCTGAATTCACGGGGCGCATGGAGCAGATCGCCGACCGCATTCCGCGCGTCAAGCTCTGCCTCTATGTGGGCGATGACTGTCCGTCGTTCGCGGAGAGCTACCGCAAACTCGTGTCCTACTGTTCGTCCCGTACGCCGCTCGTGCCGTTGACGGACGAGGACGAGGCGGCCATCTATTTCAGTTCCGGCACGACGGGTTTTCCGAAGGCCATCATCCTGCAACATCGCTGTTTGCTCCACTCCTGCCGCGTGGAGCAAAACCATCATGGACAGAAGAAGGACGATGTGTTCCTCTGCATTCCGCCGCTCTACCATACGGGCGCGAAGATGCACTGGTTCGGCAGTTTCCTCGTGGGCGGCAAGGCCGTGTTGTTGAAGGGCGTCAAACCGGAGTGGATTCTCCGCTGTGTGAGTCAGGAGAAGTGCACGATCGTCTGGCTGCTCGTGCCGTGGGCGCAGGACATTCTCGACGCCATCGATTCCGGCGAGGTGAAACTTGCCGACTACCAACTCGACCAGTGGCGGCTCATGCACATCGGCGCCCAGCCTGTGCCACCGGCGTTGATCAAGCGTTGGAAGAAGATGTTCCCGCACCATGCCTACGACACGAACTACGGGTTGTCCGAATCGACGGGTCCGGGTGCCGTGCATTTGGGCGTCGAGAACATCGACCACGTGGGCGCCATCGGCGTACCGGGCTACGGCTGGCAGGCGAAGATCATCGACAAGGCGGGCAATCCCGTCGAACCCGGCGCGGTGGGTGAACTCGCCCTCAAGGGGCCGGGCGTGATGAAGTGCTACTACAAGAACCCGGACGCCACGCGGGAAATCTTGTCGTCCGACGGCTGGTTGCGCACGGGCGACATGGCGGAGTTGCGCGACGGGTTCATCTATCTTGTCGACCGTGCCAAGGACGTGATCATCACGGGCGGCGAGAACCTCTACCCCGTCCAGATCGAGGATTTTCTACGTGCGCATCCCGCCATCAAGGACGTCGCGGTGATTGGGCTGCCCGATGCGCGGCTCGGCGAAATCGCCGCCGCGATTATCGAAGTCAAAGCGGGGATGACGTTGACGGAAGACGCCGTCAACACCTTCTGCCTCGACCTGCCGCGCTACAAGCGGCCGCGCAAGATCATCTTCGCCGCCGTGCCGCGCAATCCCACGGGCAAAATCGAGAAGCCGAAACTCCGCAAGATGTACGGGGCGGACGCGCTCGTGGCGCAGCAGAACGGTTTGTAAACGCGGAGGCGCATGAATTCCTCACCTGATGCTTCCGTGTCCTGGAATCCGCGCGTGACGGAACGTTTTCCGTTCTACGCCTGCCCGTACTCGCGGACGCTGGCGGCGAAAAGTCCGGCATTCCGCCGTCAGGTCGAACCCGACGATCGCGAACTGGACGACGCGGCGGACTTCGGCGCGGATCCTTTCGACGAATGCGGCGCGGCGGCGGGTTGCCATGGGTTGAAACAACGGTTTCTGGATCGCGTGTTGGTCATGACGTCCAACGCTTGTTTCATGAACTGTCGCCATTGTACGCGCAAAGGACTGCTCCAGCACGCGGAAGTCGTGCGGACGGATGAGGATTTGACGGCCTGTCTCGCCTACGTGCAGGAGCATCCGCAGGTGCGGGACGTGCTGCTCTCCGGCGGCGATCCGCTCGTGTTGCCGGATTCGGAGATTTTGCGTTTCGTCCACGCATTCGCCGAAATGGCGCAGATCGACGTCGTGCGCGTCTGTACCCGTGCGCCGTGTGTGAATCCGGCGCGGGTTACGCCCGCGTTGGCGGCGGCGCTCGGCGCGTGCGGGAAGGTGTGGGTGAACACGCAGTTCAACCATGCGGACGAATTGACGCCCGAGGCCGTCGCGGCTTGTCAGGCGCTCGTTCGCGCGGGCGTGCCTGTTTCGTGCCAGACCGTCCTGCTGGCGGGCGTGAACGATTCCGTGCCGGCGATGCTCGATCTCTTCCAGGCACTTCAGCGGGCGCGTGTGCGTCCCTACTACGTGTTCCAGTGCGATCCCGTGGCGGGCGTGTCGCACTTCCGCGTGCCGCTTGAAAAGGCACAGACGATTGCGCGAATTTGCGCCGAGCGGATCGGCGGGTTGGGCTTGCCGCGTTTCGTGGCGGATGTGCCTGGCGCCGCGCGTAAAATTCCCCTGGCCGAACTCTGAGAACGGGAGGACGTCATGGAAATCTTGGTGGCGGAGGATTCGGCGACGGTCTTGGAGGGGCTGGTTCTGCTCCTTGAAAGCGAGGGCTACGTCGTGCGGGCGGTGGCGGACGGCGCAGCGGCTCTGTCGGCGTACCGTCAGAAACGGCCCGACCTTTTGTTGCTGGACGTCATGATGCCCAAGAAAAGCGGCTATGCCGTTTGCGAGGAAATCCGCCAGACGGACAAGGAGACACCCATCATTTTTCTGACGGCCAAGGATGGCGACGTGGACGAATTTCGCGGGCTGTCGTTGGGCGCGGACGACTACGTGTCGAAAACGGCGTCCGATGCCGTGTTGTTGAAACGGATCGCGTTGGCCGCCCGTCGTGTGCCGGTGGAAGAGGATGCGGGGGCGTTCACGTTTGGCCGGTGGCGCGTGGAGGCGCAGAACGCCCGTCTCGTTTCGGGGGCGGACGGCACGGCGGTGGAGTTGTCGCTCAAGGAAGTTGAAATGCTGCGCCTCTTCCACACGCATCCGGACGAACTGTTGTCGCGTGACTATTTGCTGACGAAATTCTGGGGGCGCGACTACGCGGGAAACGAAAGCGCGTTATCCGTCATGATGTCGCGGTTGCGTGAAAAACTTGGCGCGTCGGGAAGCCTCATTGCAACGGTTTTCGGCAAAGGCTACCGTT
>CAZTHR010000063.1:0-10412 GCA_964613265.1 uncultured Lentisphaeraceae bacterium
AAAGAAAAACTGCGACCGTGCGGGATGGGGTAAGGGAGGGAGGTGGATGGAACGCACGGCCGCAGCTGGTTGATAGTATAGCAAGCGATTGTTAGCCGAATGTCAGAATCACAGGGAAATGGTCACTCGTACGCAAGTCCGGGAATGGCAGCGGCGTAAGGACGCCGAGCGTTCACGAGTTCGCGGTAAAGCGAATCCTGGTCGGGGTCGACCTGCTGGGCGGCGTGTTGCGCTTTCCAGTCCCGATGTTTCTTGTTAAGGTCTTGGACTTTGGCGCGGAGCGCGGCAAGATCGTAGGTGGCCTGCCGTTTCGCCTCCGCATTCCGCGCGTTCTTCTCGGCCGCTTCCGACTTCTCGCGCAATTCCTTCAACGCGGCCGCCGCCGCCGCAAGATACGGGCTTTTCCGCGCGGCCGCCAACGTAAGTTCGGCCCGACGTTCCTCCGCCTGGCCGCGCAGTTCGTAGTATTTGCGCAGACTGTTCCGCTGGTTCTCGGACAACTTCTCCGGCCGCCCCGTAAACGCAACCACGTTCCGCGCCGCCAATTGCACGGGTTCGGACAACGGCTTGGGCGTGAAGTTACCGATCAACATCAAACCGTCGTCCGAATTGAACCGGCGTTCGACCAGGAACACGCGCCCGCCCTTGACCGTGCCGAGCGGCGTTCCATCCAATTTTTCAATCTGCGTGACCTGCTTGAGGACGCACCAGTCACCGTCCATGGGCGTTGTCGGCACAATCCCGAGCCGCACGGGCGGCACATCGTCCGACGCGGGCGAGTCGCTCACGCCACCGTCCGAAGCAACAGCGGTGGGCGCTTTAGACGGCTCAGGAACGGTGGTGGCGGTGGCAACGGACGGCGCGGGAGCGACGGCATCGGGCGACCAGACGGCGTCGGCGACCGATTCGGCGGCCGTTTCCGACGTGCGTTTGGATGCCATCGCTTCCGTAATCGGCGCGGCGACACGCCGCAGGGACGGACGCGACGTCCGATCCAGCGCCTTGACTTCGGCGGCCGTCTTCTCTTCCGCGAACGCCTTGTTGACGGCCACGATGTCCGCCATCTCATCGGGCGAAACGAGAAAGGCCGCGCGTCCGCCGCCCGTCTCAGGCGTCCGCCCCATGAACACGCCTACAAGTCGGCGAATCTGGAACCGGGCGGAATCGGACAGATTCGCGCCGAACTGCGGCGCGAAACGCCACGTGGCGGCCGTCGCGAGCGCCGCCACGCTAACGAAAACCGGCCAGTAGATATTGCTTCCCGTTCGCGCCATGCTTACTTGACGGGGAGCATCTTGTCCGCGCCAAAGTAGGGCCGGAGGGCTTCGGGAATGTTCACCGAACCGTCCGCCTGGAGATGCTGTTCCAACAGGGCGACCATCAAACGCGGCAACGCCACGCCCGAGCCGTTGAGCGTGTGGACGAGTTTCGTCTTGCCATCCGCATCCTTGAAGCGGCAGTTCAAGCGCCGCGCCTGGAAGTCCGTGAAACACGAACAGGACGAGACTTCGAGCCACTGCTGTTCGCCCGGTGCCCAGAGTTCAAGATCGTAGCACTTGGCGGCCGAAAAGCCCATGTCACCGGAACTGAGCATGATAACGCGGAAGTGAAGTCCCAACCCCGTCAACACCTCTTCCGCCTCATGGACGAGCGTTTCGAGCTGCTGGAACGAAACGGACGGATGAACGAAGTTCACCATCTCCACCTTGTCGAACTGATGGACACGCAGCATCCCGCGCGTCATCTTGCCGGCCGACCCGGCCTCGCGGCGGAAGCACGGCGTGTAGGCCGTCAGCTTGACGGGCGTCTCGGGCGTAATCTTCGGCAGTTTGGCGCCGTCGAAAATATCGTCGCGGTAGAAATTCGTCACGGGCACTTCGGCCGTGGGAATCATCCAGAAATCGTCCGCATCGGAGTGGTAGAGATCTTCGGCAAACTTCGGCAGCTGGCCCGTGCCCGTCATCGACGCGCGGTTGACCATGAAGGGCGGCAGCATTTCCGTATAGCCCTGCTTCTGGCAGTGGAGATCCAACATGTACTGGATCAACGCGCGCTGGAGTTTTGCGCCCTGCCCAAGGATGACAGGGAAGCCCGTGCCCGTCAGTTTCACGCCACGCGGGAAATCGAAAATGCCGAGCCGTTCGCCAATCTGCATATGATCGGGAATCGCATAGGCGGGATCTTTCCATTCGCCCACGAAACGGACGACCTTGTTCGTCGAAGAATCCGGCCCCGTGGGAATTTCGGGCGCGGGGATGTTCGGAATCATGAGCATCGTCTCGCGAAGGTCGACCTCGATTTGGGCGAGTTCCTTGTCGATTTCGGCAATCCGATCGCCAATCGCACGCATCTCGGCTTTGAGGGCGGACATGTCCTCGCCCGCCTTTGCCTTGATGCCGATTTCCTTGGAGGCGGCATTGCGCTTGGCTTTGAGCGATTCGGTCTCGGCGAGCAGTTCACGCCGCTGGGCGTCGAGGTCGCGGGCTTTCGCGACGATTTCCTTTTCCACGCCACGTCGGGCGAGCTGGGCGGCCGTACCGTCGAAATCTTCTCTGAGTTTCTTGATGTCAATCATGTTCTGCTTCTTTCCGTAAACTTGAAAAGTTTATCAATTTGCCTTCATCTGCGCAATCCGAAAAATTACTGGGCGACGACGGGGCGTTGGTTCAACAACGCGCCCGCGCGGCGGCGGAGTTCGCCGACCTTCTCCGGCACCGGCAGGATGCGCGTCGAGTAGCGCCCGCCGGCGTTGGGAAACGCCACGAGCGCGTGCCACTCCGCCAACAGTGCGGCAGCGGCAGGATCCGTCTTCGCGCGTTCGGCCAGCAACTGGAGATAGGCGTGGTCTTCCACGCCGTCGCGCGCCGCCGCCAGGCGGATCGACGAGACGGGTTCGGACCCGCCATCCTTCGGCGGATAGATCAGATAGCCGTCACCCGCCGGATAGCGCACCCAGTACGTCTTGCCGGGCGTATCCGACTGCCGAATATACGAATGCCATCCGTACTTCCACGGGTCGTACGTAAGCCAGGTGCAACCCCAGAACTCGTAGGCATCCGCACCGTACTTATGGGCGTAAAGCGGCAGGAGACGTTCCACGGCGCAATACGGCGTGTCGAGGCACATCTGTCCGTCCGTCGTCCACCAGAAACGCTGCCCGGCGGCGCGACGCGCCTTCAGCTCGTCAAGCGGGAAGCAGCCGTAGTGTCCGACGCCCCACGTATCGAGCGAATTGTTCCATTCGGGGCAGTGACGCCAGGTGCTGGAGTAGATCCGAATGGAGGCATCCACGGCATGGATCATGTCGCACAGGGCCTTCATCTGCTCGACGACGTTGGCGTGGGTGAAGTGCGGCTCGTCGGAAATGTAGAGCGTAATCTTGTCCGCCCAGCCTTTCGCCTTCACGTGTTCCCAGTAGAGCTTCAACGCCTGCTGGTAGGCGGCTTTGTAGGCGGGGCGCAGGTTCGTCCAGTCCGCCCCCTTGTACGGCCACGCGCCCTCGTACGGGTCTTCACCCAGGAACTTTGCCGGCGGCATCGCCCAGCCGAAGCAGTAGAAGTCATACGGCGTGTAGGAGGACGGGAACTTGTAATGGTCGAAGTAGCGCGTGGCGAGCCGGTCGTACGCCGTGAAGTCGGCCGTCACGCGACCATTGGCGTCCTTCGCGAATTTCACGCGGCCACCGAGCGTGTCGGGGCAGATCTTCTGCCGCGCCATGAACGCCCACAGCTTTTCGCGACGGGCGTCGTCCGTCGCGCCCAGCCCTTCCCACGCCCGCCCCAGGCGCAGGTCGTAAATGGCGGGGAATGCGGGACGCTCCGGCAGCGCGAAGTCCCAGACCTCGACGTCGAACGCATCCGTCCGCACGACCTTGCCGTCCGCCTTCCACGCGATCGTTCCGCGATACGTGCCGGGCTTCGCATCAGCCCCCGCCGTCACGTCGATCCAGTAGGCCTGCGTCCGATTCGCCGCGAGCGAGCCGGCGGCAACCGGTTCGATCGGGTCCGGCCACCAGCCGCTCCAGCCGTCGGACTGCCCGGCCGCGCGCGGGTAGCGCAGCTCCCATTCCGGCGTCGTGCAATTGTAGTAGGCCGTCGGCCAGTCCACCGGCACGTAGCCCACGCGCCCGACCTCGACTGAAAGCGGGGCCGAAAGCGAAACGACGGCCTCCAGCGAAGACAGGGCATTGGGCGAACGGACGGCCAGCTGCAGCGTCTCCGTCTCGTTCCGCGCAAGCGCGATGGCGAACGGACGCCCCGCGCCGTCGACCACGGGCGTTTCACGAAAGACCTTCACTACGGGATCGACCTGTCCGACGTGCAACGCCGTGCCAGACGTACGCGACGGCGCGAACTCCGGCTCGCCCACGGCGCCCGCGCGGAATTCCGCCAGCAGAACGCCGTCGTGCGCCACCGTGCCGGCGCCGTTCATCGTCAACTGGAGGCTGACGCTCCGAATGTCGGAATCCGTACCCAGCATTCCGAAGACGGGCGTCCACGGCGCCGTGCCGGACACGCCGCCGCCCGCGCTGAGCATCTGAGCGGTCCGCCCCTTCCCGTCATGCAGATGCGCATGGACGTTGACCGCCGTTTCCAGTCCGTCGCCGCTGATGAACGCGCCGTAGAGGTACGAGCGATTCGGCTTCACGGCAATGGTCTGCCGCCAGCCGTCCCAGTTCGGGCGCACACTCCTCGGCACGGTCAGGCGGGCCGACTTTCCGCCGAAACGTCCTCCCTCGACAATCTGCATCGACGCGCCCTTCACGGCGTTCGACGACCAACCCGCCGCGCCGTCCTCGAAACTCCCGTTGCGCACGAGATTGGCGGCGCTGGACAGTATTGCGGCGAACGCCGCCTCGCCCTTCACCGTCATGCGTTCGACAACGACCTGATCCGACGGGATGTCGCTCCCCAGCGCGGATTTCAGTTCCTCGCGCACCACTGGCGCCGCGGGCTTCGTCCCCTGCCGGACGTAGAGATATGCGGTCGTCACGCTCTTCGCGGGTAGCGAGCATTTGAACAGGAGCTGACCGCCCAGCGCACACGTCTCGACCTTCTTTCCATTGACAACGAGCGCGTATTCCGGATTGCGCGTGGCGTGCAGCGCCTCAAGCAGGGGGAATGCGGACAGAACGGACTCGGCGGCGGCCTCGTCGGCGTTCAGCAGGCGCACCGGAACGCGATACTCCCATCCATCGGCGGGCCAATCCGCCGTCTCGCCCATCAGACGGCGTTCGGAACGTACCGTCGTGCCGACGGAAACGACCGGCGCGGAGGCCTGCGCCTCCTCGACCTTGACCTCCAAATCGTCGTACCACGCCCGACCCGAACCCCACAAGACGCTTCCAACCGTCATGCGTTCACAGCCGGCCGGAATCGTCATCGACGCCTCCAGCGTTTTCCAGCCGAACGTGCCGCTGAAGCCGCGAACGACGTTGTTGAGGACGTCCGCCTTCGTCGCGTTGCCGGCATGGACGTACCATGCCGCGTTGCCCTGGACGTTCTCGCCGCGAATCTTCACGCGAAGCGTCACCTTCGCGCCGGGCGAGACGGGGATGCCGTCCTGCGCGTAGCAGAACCAGCTGTTCTTCGCGCCGGCGTCCGCCTCCGCGTAGATGCAGCGTCCCGACACGCCGCCCGAAACGACGGACAGGCGATGCTGCGCGTTCGTGCCGTAGATGCGCCAGCCGGACGGAACGCCGTTCGCGTCCACGCGCTCGAACCCGCCGTTCACAAGGCCAAACGGCCGCTGTTTCCAGAAATCCGCAAGCCCCCACGCCCGCGGATTGTCGAAGTAGATCTTGTAGTCCGCCTTTCCGTGCGCGGACGCGCAAACCGGAATCGCGAAAAGCGCATTTTCAGGCACGGCCCCCGTCGTCAACAAGCGGCCCTTGTCCGCGCTCCAAACGCCATATTCCAGCTGAACGCCCCGCGCATCGACGAGCCGCAGCTCTTCGATGCGAACGCCGGCCAGCGGAAGCTGCCCCACCGCCGTACCGACGGGAATCGCAACCGTGCGCCCCTTCCATTCGACGTCCGACGGATTCGCCACCGTCACGGGGACATGGGCGTTCCACGTCCCACCGCGCCCAAGCCAGAGGTCGTTGCGGGCGTGAAGCGACAGACCGAGCGCAACGAGAAACACCGAACAAACAATCTTTTTCATGGAAGGCCTCCTCTGCAACGTGCGAATCCGCGTCAGCCGGCACGCGTCTTGACACGCGGGAACGGGGTTTGGTTGTAGACACGGGAGAATGGCGGAATCGAATCCATCAGCCAGACGTTACCGCCGATTTCGGAATCGTGGCCAATCGTCGTGTCGCCCCCCAAAATCGTGGCCCCCGCGTAGATGACGACGTTGTCCTCGACGTTGGGATGACGCTTGTGCCCCTTCATCAACATGCCCGTGGCCTCGTCCTTCGGAAACGACAACGCGCCGAGCGTGACGCCCTGGTAGAGCTTGACGTTCTTGCCGATGACGGTCGTCTCGCCGATCACCACGCCGGTGCCGTGGTCGATGAAGAAGCGTTCGCCGATCGTCGCGCCCGGATGGATGTCGATACCCGTGCGGGAATGGGCGATTTCACTCATCACACGCGGCAGGACGGGAATTTTCAATTCGTAGAACGCATGAGCGAGACGGTGGACGGCAATGGCCTGAAGTCCAGGATAGGCCAACACGACTTCCATCGTGCTGCTCGCGGCAGGATCGCCCTCGTAGGCGGCCGTGACATCCGTCTGGAGCATCTGGCGGATGGCGGGCAGACGGGCCATAAACGATTCGGCGAGGGATTCCGCCTCCTGCCGCGTCGCGTCGAGGTCGAGATGGGGCTCGGCCGCGTCCTGGAAATAAAGCTTGAGCTGGAAAATCTGGTTGGCGATATCGCGGCCGATCGCCTCGAACTGGTTTTCCACGTGCTGACGGCAGTTCGAGGCGGGAACGGGGCGAAGGCCGTAACAGCCGGGGAAGAGGAGAGCCAGAAGACGGCGGAGCGTCACGGCCACATGGGCCGTGCTGGGGAGGTGAACGCGCTGGGAAGCACGGTGCGCGGCGCACTCCGTGCAGGGATGAAAAGCGGCGGCAAGTTTTTTGAAATCCATATCCGTCTCGGCGTTTGAAGCGGGCGGATTTGGCATCCGCACCCGCGTAAGTGGTAAAGAAAAGACGGGCGGCCCCTTGCGGAAACGCCCGTCTTCTGTTGGCATCGGCCCACATACCCGAAGGTAGTGGGACAGACGGCCTTACTTGGCTTCTTCCGAAGCCTTCTCGTCGGCAGCCGCCCCTTCGACAGGCGCATCCGCCGTGGCCTCAACGACCTCGGGGACGCTCACCCACTGGAGCAGACAGACTTCCGCCGCATCGCCCCGGCGCGTGCCGAGCTTGAGGATGCGGGTGTAGCCACCCGGACGGCCTTCCATCGCCGGAACGATCTTGTCGAACAGCTTCTGGACGGCCTTCGGCTGCTGGAGGCGGGACGCCGCGAGGCGGCGGGCAGCCAGCGTGCCCTTGCGGGCGAGGGTGACGATCTTCTCCGCGTCCTTGCGGGCCTGCTTGGCCTTCGGGAGCGTGGTCTTGATCGATTCGGCGAGAATCAAGTTCGTCACAAGGCTCTTCATGAGGGCCTGGCGATGCGCCGTGTCCCGGCCGAACTTCTTCATTACTCTCTGATGACGCATTTCAAATGACTCCTGGAATTATTTCTTCGATTCGAGCAAGTCGGCGTCGAACTTGTAGCCAAGGCAGAGACCGAGTTCTTTCAGCTTGTCCTTGATTTCGTTCAGCGACTTCTTGCCGAAGTTGCGGTACTTGAGCATATCCGCTTCCGTCTTCAGCGCCAGTTCGCCGACCGTGGCGATGTTGGCGTTGTTAAGGCAGTTCGCGGCACGGACCGAAAGTTCGATCTCGTTGACGGACATGTTCAGCAACCTGCGCAGACGTTCACGCTCGTCAGCATCCTTCTTCTCCGTGTCGTCGAACTCAAGCGATTCCTCGTTCGAGTAGTCCACGAACACGTCGAGATGGCGACGCAACACGGCCGCCGCGATTTTCAGCGCGTCGTCCGGCGTCGTGCGCCCGTCCGTCCAAATGTCAAGGACGAGCTTTTCATAGTCGGTCCGCTGACCGACACGCGTGTTCTCCACGAGGAAGTTCACGCGCGTGACGGGCGAGAAAATCGAATCAATGGCGATACGGCCGATTTCCTGGTCGGGCGTCTTGTTGGCCTCGGCCAGACAGAAACCGCGCCCCGTGCGAATCTCGCAGTCCATGTCGAGCACAGCGCCGTCTTCCAGCGTCGCAATCTCCAGACCGGGATTCAGCACCTCCACGGCGTTGTCGGCGGCGAAATCGCCGGCCGTGACCGTGCAGGGACCCACCTTCTTCAGATGAAGGGTCGAATTCTCGCGCGTAAACGTCTTCAGCAACACGCGCTTCAGGTTCAAAACAATGTCCGTCACGTCCTCGGCGACGCCCGGAATCGTGGAGAACTCGTGGTTCACACCCGCGATTTTCACCGAGCAGATCGCGCATCCTTCGATGGACGAGAGCAGAATGCGGCGGAGCGAGTTGCCAATCGTGCGCGCGTAGCCGATTTCGAACGGCTCGGCCACGAAGCGGGCGTACGTCCCCGTGCTGTTCCCGTCCTTCTGGACGGACTTGGGCATTTCAAAAAGACTCAAACAGATCGGCATAGAAACCTCACTTGAGTGAATGAGACCGCGAACGGGCCGATGGCCCGACGACATTAACGCGAGTAGAGTTCCACGATCGACTGGACGTCGATGTTCTCGGGAATCTCTTCACGCGTCGGCAGGCTCGTCAGCGAACCCGTCATCGTGGCGCGATCAAACTGCAGCCAGGCCACGTTGACTTTGCTGTGCTCGAGGGAGCTCTCGACGGCAACCATCTTCTGCGTCTTCTCGGTGAGACCGATGGTCTCGCCCACACGGACGATGTAAGACGGAATGTTGCAGATCTTGCCGTTCACCGTGACATGGCGGTGGGTGACGAGCTGGCGAGCCGCCGCACGCGTGGGCGCAATACCCATGCGGTAGACGACATTGTCCAGACGGGTCTCGCAGAGACGCAGCAGATTCTCGCCCGTGATGCCCTGCTGGGCTTTCGCGCGCTTGAAGAAGAGCCGGAACTGCTTTTCCATCATGCCGTAAATGAAACGGGCTTTCTGCTTCTCGCGCAGCTGCTCGCCGTACTCGGAGAGTTTGCGCACGCGCTTCGCGCCGTGCTGACCCGGACGGTTCGGACGACGATCGAGGACCTTGTCCGGCCCGAAGATCGGTTCGCCGAAACGGCGGGAAATTTTAGAACGGGGACCAGTATAACGACCCATGATTAGACTCTCCTGCGCTTACGGGGACGGCAGCCATTGTGCGGAATCGGCGTGCAATCCGTAATCATCGTAACCTTGATACCCGCCGCCTGGATGGCGCGGACCGCAGACTCACGGCCCTGGCCGGCGCCCTGCACACGCACTTCACATTCGTGCATGCCCTTGGCGTAGGCGGTACGGGCGGCGTCCTGCGCAACCATCGTGGCCGCAAACGCCGTCGACTTGCGGGATCCCTTGAACCCGGCCTTGCCGGCCGAACTCCAGGCGATAACGCCGCCGCGGGCATCGGCAATCGACACCTGCGTGTTGTTGAACGTGGAACGGATGAAGGCGATGCCAGCCGGAATCGACTTGCCCTGGCGGACCTTCTTGGCGGGGGTCTCGCCCTCCGCTGCGGGGGCGGCCGCTGCGACCGGAGCCGGCGCCGCTTCTACGGGTTTCTTTTCTTCGCTCATTGGCTCTATGTCCTCAAATTACTTCTTGGCAGGAGCGGCGCGAAGCGCGGCGGACGAAGCCTTGCGATTGCCCTTGCGGGTCTTCGCGTTCGTCTTCGTGCGCTGGCCGCGGACCGGCAGGCCCTTCTTGTGACGGAGACCACGATAGGAGCCAATCGCGATCAGACGGCGGATGTTCTGCGAAACCTCACGGCGCAGATCGCCCTCGACCCGGTAATGGTCCTGAATGTACGTGGTGATCGCATGGATTTCATCCTGCGTCAGATCGTCGGCTTTTTTGCTCGGCTCGACATTGCACGCCGCCAGCACGTCATCGGCGCGCTTCGGCCCAATTCCGTGGATGTACCGGAGGGCATACCGCGTATGCTTCTTGCCCGGAATATCCACACCCATCAATCTCGGCATGGTTGTTTTCTTCCCTTTTTACTTAGCCCTGACGCTGCTTGTGGCGCGGGTTTGTGCAGATGACGCGCACCACGCCTTTACGGCGGATGATGCGGCAGTTCTCGCAAATGCGACGAACAGAACTACGTACTTTCATTGCTTTTACTCTACTTTCGTGGTCGAACGAATGGTTATTATCTCAAAAACCGACGCGATTTGCAAGGGGG
>CAZTHR010000064.1:0-10368 GCA_964613265.1 uncultured Lentisphaeraceae bacterium
CCGTTTGGGACAAGCACCGCCGTGATTTGGAGGTTCCCCATTTTTTGACGCGACTCGTTTGGCGAACGGAAAATAGGATCACATCCGTCGCACACGAACTTTGCCGTCAGACGGAGAATGTGTTATCATACACGCATCAACTATTTGAAAAAAGGAGTGCGCGATGAAGTACGTGACGTATGTTGGCAGTGCAACGGATGCCCAGCACCCGGAGGGTTTCCACATCTTTGAAAGCGATGCGGAGACGGGGGCGTTCAGTCTGCTGGGCGCGATCGGGACGTTGCAGAACCCCATCTACATGGCGTTGACGCGCGACTGCACCCGTCTCTACTCCGCCGCAGGTTCGCCCGCGTTCGGACCGCGCGGCCGCGACGGCGGCCTAGTCGCCTTCGCCGTCAAGGACGACCGCCTGGAATTTGTCAACGAGATCCCGACGGGCTGGACGACGCCGTGCCACGTTGCGCTCGATCCACAGGAGAAGGCGCTCGTCTACGCGGAATATTCATGCGGCACGGCGGGATTCGCGAATCTGAACGCCGACGGCTCGATCGACACGGCCTACGCCGGCCGGCCGGGAGAGATCGATCCGCGCTTCCAAGTCCGCCACGTAGGGGACGGGCCGAACAAACCGCGTCAGGACGCGGCGCACTGCCACTGTTCGATCGTGACGCCGGACAGCCGTTACCAGATGGTCGTGGATCTGACGCTCGACCAGGTGAAGGCCTACGATTTCGCCAATCGCGCTCAGGGCATGAAGGAAGTCGCGTCCGCAACGATCCGCACGCAGCCGCTCGGCGCGGGGCCGCGCCACGTCGTCTTCCACCCGAACGGGAAATTTATGTTCGTCATCTTTGAACTCGGCAACCTCGTAGCGACCTACCGCTATACGGGCGCAGGGTTCACGTTCGTCTGCCAGCACCCGCTGATGCACGAGGCAAAGGGCATGGAAGGCTGCAAGGCCGCCGCAATCAAGGTGTCTGAAGACGGGACGCAGCTGTTCTGCTCGAACCGCGACATCAGCCAGCAGGGATACGATTCGATTTCCGTGTTCAACATCGACCCCGCGACGGGCGAACTGACGTTCGTGAACAACGCAAAGTTCGCGGGTAGCTTCCCGCGCGACTTCGAGTTCATGCCCGGCGGCAAGTTCTGTCTGGTCGGTCTGAAGATGAGTTCGTGCGTCGCCAGCTACGCCTACGACAAAGTGCACGGCACGTTCACGGAAGTGCAGCATTTCGAAAACATCTTCCGCCCGCTCTACTTCAAGTTCAAGACGCGCTAACTCTTCACGTAAAGCGGGCGAGCAGCAGTTTGAACACGTCGCGGAGGCGAACGGGCCACAGGCGCGTGGGGCGGTCGGCCTCCAGCGGACGTTGCAAGTATTTGGGCAGGTCGGGGAAGAAGTCCAGTCCCGTCTTTGCTTCGAGTTCGTCGATCGTGAGCAGATTGTGGACGGGAAACGCCCAGCGGTCGATGGACTGGGGCAGCAGGACGGCAAACGCGCGGACGCCATCGGCGGCCTGTGCGGCGACGACCATGTAGTAGGCGTCGGGGACGTCGATGGCCGTGCCGGGGATCTTCTGGGCGCCCGGCTGCGTCGACAACGCGCCGGCAACGACCCAGAGTTCGCCATAGGCGGCGGGCCAAAGGTCAGTCAACCGCTGTTCAAGTTCGTTCCACGGGCCGCGATGGAGCGTCGGCACCTGCGGCGCGACGGCAGACATCTTGAACGCCTTTTTCTGCTCGTCCCCGCCAAAGCGCGTGGCGAGCATCCGACTCGGAACGAGCGGGGCGCGGTCGTAGCGTGACTTGGCGTAGTCGGCGGGCGCGGGCGCATTCGCGACGGACGCATCCTTCTGGAATCGCGGTTCTTTTTCGGCGGGGAAACGTTCGGCGGCGGGCACGTGGTAGGCCACCCAGACGGGATGACGGAGGGAGGGCGACCAGCCGACGATGAACTCGCCGCGATGGAGCATCTGAATGTCGGCCGGCGCGGGTGCGCCCGTACGGACGGGTGCGCCCGCGAAAAGGATTTGATTGGCCGGCGGCGGATCGTCCGATTCGTAAACGGCATCGTGCCCCGTCCACCCCAGCGCGTCGGTGAAAAACGCCGTACCGTCGCCGCAGACGCGAAGCGGCGTCGTAAGGAACGACTCATGCTCGGCCAACCAATCGGCCGGATGATGGACGTACCAAAGGCCGCCCGCGCAGAGGAGGACGAACACGAGAACGACACTCCCGACGACGATGCGGGCGGTACGGCGCAGGGACGACACGGCGGACGCGGATTTCGTTTTCGATTTCTTCGGCGCGGACTTCTTCGGGGCGGCGGCACGGGGCATGGCAAACCTCAATTGCGGGGACGGAGAACGTAGGAATAAACGTGGTCGAGCGCATAGCGGAAATCGCCAAGCGTAAATTCGTCAGGCGCAAATTCAGTATGCGGATCGGGCAGAATCGACACGCGAGCCAAAGGAATTTTACGCCCGAACACCGCCAGCGTCTCCTCGTCGGGCAGGATAATCGCGGCGGCATGGGCGAGCGCATGGCGTTCCATGCGACAGGCGACGGCCCGGCGCGGACTTTTGAAAAAGCGGCGACCCGCGAAAGGACGCAGAACCTCGGCGATGTAGGGTCGCGTGGAGACGGCGGCGCGGGAAATGGCGCGCGCGATCATCGCGCCGTCGTTGAATCCGTGGATGACGGTGTAGTCGCGCCGGGCGGCGAGGGAGACGCCGCGAAAGAACATCAGCACGGCCGTCCAGAAGCGGCGCAAGGACGGACGCGCCGGCGGGTTGTCCGAAAACGGAATGCGGGGAACGACGAAAACCCGCGCCGTGGGGTCGATCGTGGCTGTCAACAAAGCAACCTTGCGCGGAATGAGCACATCAACGGCACGTCCCTGTTCACGCAAGGCGGCCACCGTGTCCTGAATACGGAGGATTTCATGCGGATCCGCATGAACACGCGTGGAAGAGACGATGAGGACGGCCGATGCCATGTCCACCTAAAGATCTGAAAGTTCGATGCGGATGGTCCGCGACTTCATCGCGTCAGCCGACACGGCTTGCCCGGACGAGGTGACGACAAGACGTGCGCCACAGGCCGGACATTCCACGGACTGGCCGGCCAGGCCCTGGGGCGCTTCAATTTCCTGACGGCAGGACGCACACGTGAAGGTCACGAAGCCACCGCCCGACGCCATGTTTTGTTCAGACATTTGATTGCTCCACGCTGAGGAAACGGATTTTCGGGGAAAACGACGGCGAGTAGAATACTTCATCCGTGACACGAAATCAAGCGGTAAATAGCAACCGCCAGAATCGCGCGTTAATGTGCGAAAGGCGATGCGTTTTTGGCAAGTTGGAGATAACGAATCGATTCCAAAACATCGTCCAGCGCAACGGGGAACGGCACCGCCGTGCGAATCGTCGCGTAGAGCGTCCGCCAGAACGTCTCGCCGGCAGACGCCGGGACTTCGGGAAGCGTGAACGGAATGTCCCGAACGGCGAAATCCTCATGCATATCCACGAGATCCGGCGTCCGGACGCTCGACCGCCGCCGACCGAACTTGTACGAGGGATCGACCACATGGAACGTGCCCGCCGTGGCGCCGGCGGCGACGGTAAATGCGCCGCGCGGTCCGCGAATGGTGAACATCGGTTCGCAGGGCGCAAGCTGGCCGCTGTTGAGTTCAATATCGGCCGTCGTAGGGCCACGGGACTTGAGGACGATGTGGGCGAAATCCTCGGCGTCACCCACCGAGACGATGCGTTTGAGTTCGCTCCAAAGTTGCGCAGGCGGCTGGCGCAGAAGCGCCATGGCCTGCAAAACGGCATCCGATCCCCAATACCAGGCCGCGCCACCGCCACACCGTTTGACACTCTGCCAGTCGTCGCGGCGAATGTAGTCCTGATGGCGGATGCGAATGTCGTAGACACCCCCGAGACGCGGATCGTCAAGCGCGGTAAACGCGAGACGGAACTCGGGCGAAAAAAGCCCGGGCGTGTAGACGTGGAGCTTGTTGTTGGCTTTGATGGCCGTGGCCTTAAGCACCGTCGCATCATCATAGTTCAGGGCGAGCGGCGTTTCCACGACGGTCCACTTGTCGCGCTTGAGCGCGGCAAGCGCCGTCTTGGCATGATCGACGGACGGGAGGGCGATGTCGACCAGCTCGATTTCGGGATCGTCAAGCATATCTTCAATTTGACGATACGTCCGAAGGCCCGGCACGTCCTTCTCGACGATATCCCGACGCTCCTTCAGCACGTCGCAGATCGCGACGATTTTGAACAGACCGGGCAACGCCCGCAAGGCGGGCAGATGGTCGAACAACGCGGCACGTCCCAAACCGACGATGCCGACCCTGACGGGCGGACGAATGACGTCCTCTTCGCGACTTTCCAATGCCATTTCGCTCATGCTCCTCTTTCGTTCAACGCTTGGAAATTTTGCCTCGCATGATACCGAATGACACACCATTTGTCAAGCCTTCCAGGCGAAAAAGCGGTAGAACTGATACCATTGATCGGGATGGGCGCACGTCGCCGCTTCAAGGAAATCGACGTACTGGTCGAGAATCTCCCGCGCCGGCGGCCGACCGGGCGCGGTGGGACGGAACGCCCGGAACGACACCTCGTAGGCGTTCCAACCCGTCCGCGCACAGACGACAAAGAAAATCGGCGCGTCCATCAAACGGGCGAACGCGAACACGCCCGCCGGCCACGTGCAGGGACGGCCGAGGAAAACGTGCTCAAACTGCCGCGCCGACCCCGCGCTCACACGATCGCCCGCCATGAGAACGCAGTCGCCCCGTCCAATCGCCGCCTGCATCTCGACGGCCGTTTCCACGCCAATGTCTTCGACGGCGTGGAGCGTCGTCGCCCGTGCGTTGAAATGTTCCATGAACACGCGCATGAACACGGCGTCGTGTCCCATCTGCTGGAATGCATGGACGTGCGGCACCGTACCATCCGTCGTGGCGGCGAGCGCCGGCAGAACTTCGACCGTCCCCACGTGCGTGGACACGAGAAACGCCCCCTTCCCGGCGGACACAAGCGCCCGAAACGCCCGTCCGTCCGCGTCGTCCCGTACGCGCAAACGCGGCAAGTCCTTCTGGCGCGTACAGGCGTCCGTCTTGTCGACCATCGACCAGGCGAATCCCAGCAGGTGACGAAAAAGGCGATACGTCGTCGGCCGCAACGCGCATTTCCGATACGCGGCGAGGACGGCGTAATACTCGCGCAACGCCGCTCGCGCCGGTTTCGCGAACGGATAGATGAACGCCACCACGGGCACGCAAATCACTTTCAGCACGTTCTTGCCGAACGCCGTGTAGACGTACCACATGAACAACATCCGCAGACGCCCCGCGCTCTGTTCGCGCTGACGGTGCCACGGCGCATCCGCCGTTCCGCCCTGCGCGTCCGCTTCGTCTTCCCGCGCCACGGACGCCACGGCGAAAAGATAGGCGAACGACAACCCCGCCGCAAACGTAACGCCCATGGCGTGTGTCACGGGAAACGCCGTGAACGCCAGCATCCCCAGCCCCGCCAGAGACGTCAAAAAGGAAAAGAAAACAGCTCGCGCCGTGGCGGGCGAACGACTGCCTTGATGGAAAATGACGTAGTCCAACCCCAGCCCCACCAACACGAAAAAGCAGAGCAGCGTAAAAAACGTCGCCGGAATCTGCAACCACCCCATCAACCCCGCCGTCGCGCCGGCGGACAATACCATCGGCTTGACGTAGCGAACGAAATCTTTTCGGAACACAATCGCCAGCAAGCCAACGAGCGCAACAAACGAGAACCCAAGAATCGTCACCGTCTCGCGCGAATAGGTCGCGAACAACCGTAGCAATTCGCCCTGCGGATCAAGGATGCGCACATCGGGATCATCCGACGCAAACCCTGGCGGACACATCGCCAGCAGACACGTCGGATGCCCTTTCAGACGGAACACGCGCGTCAAGCGACGCAATCCCTCGTCTTCCAGCCGTTCAACGTCGAGAAACGCCGTCTGCAACCCATCCGCCGCCGGCATGGGCAGCCCCGTCAGCGCCGTGTAGGCGTTCCCTTCGGCGGCATACAGCCGGCGGACGAGTTCGGCGTTTTCGCGTTGGCGTTTGAGCGAGGGCACGATTGACGACGCGCCTTTCAGTCCAGCCGCCTCTTCCTTTTCCAAGGCCGCCTGCAATGTAGGCGCGTGGATATGGACGAAGCGCGTCGCGCCCGTCGGATTGAGGTTCATCAACAACCGCTCGCTCGCCGCCAAATAGGCGTCCGGCGTGTAGAACGCCGCCGGATTGTCGGTCAGGCGTCCACGCAACAGACCGAGCGCCAACACGACGCCGACGAGTTCAACGCCGCGCCGCCCCCACCGCGAAAAACGAAACGGACGACGCCCCGGCGGCAACACCAGCGGCGGCGCCGGGACATGGAAGAGGACGACGTACGCAAAAACCGTTCCCAGCCCCGCAATCGTGAAGAGTGCCATCTGGCGCAAAACCGAGACGGAGGCGAACAGAAGCGGTGTGAGACAGGCGACAGTCGTCAACGCAGACAACGCGAGCGAACGCAGAATCTGCCGCACGTCGCCCGCCGCACGCGCGTGGTAGACGTAGTCGACGGCCAGGCCGATAAGCGACGTGCCGAAGACGAACGTCAGCACGTGCGGCGTCGGGAATCCGAGAAAGAGCGCGGACGTCCCTGCGAGAAAGCCCGCACCCAACGCCAAGAGCAGTTCGGGCACGAACGCGAACGACCGAAAGAGCAACCAGCCGAATCCCGCGACAAGCACGAGCGACACCGTGGAGAGCAGGTTGATTTCGCGCGTGGCCGACGCCGTGGCGCGCGCGGCGTGGAACGGCGGGCCGCTGCACCAGATTTTCACATCCGCCACCGATGACGCTTCGACAGATGCCTGCGCCGCATCGAGAAACGCGACGAGGCGCGTCTGCGCAACGTGCGTGAAATCTACGTTGAGCAACAGGTAATGAACGCCGTTCGTCGCATACACGGGATAGCCGTCGCGCATCGTCCAACCCGCGGCCAGGCCGCGCTGCAACGACAGCGCGTAGTCCGTGGCCAGTAGAAAAGGATCGCACTTCACGGAGAAGAGCGGCGGCACGAAGCCGAAGAGTTTGGCCGCCGCCGCATCGGCAACGTCCTTGTAACGACCTTCCTGCAACAACGTACGCGTGGCCGGTGCCAACAACCCCGCCGTGTACCCGTCGAGGGACGCCAGCGTCTGCTTGTAGTCCACGGCGGCGCGAGGATCAAACTGCGCGGCAAGCGTTCCCGCCGTGGCGACCAGGCGGTCGGCATCCGTCCCTTCCAACAGAATCCGCCCCTGCTGTGCCGTCTGTTCCGCAAATTCCCGCAACACGCCCGCCGCGTCGGGATCGTTTGAAACGAGACTGAACAGATCGCCCACGGGACGACTGCCGCACCACAGGCGCACAACCAGTCCCACCGCCGCGCCGGCCAACAAGCCCACGAACAGGAGGCGGCCGATCTTCATTCCGCGCACCCGTTCGCCGGCGTCAGGCGCACGTCCAGCACGTCGCCGTTTTTGAACGACACGCGCACGTGCGTCGGAAAAGCGTCATCGGGTTCAACCTTCACGTCCTTGACGAACGCGCGGACTTCACGGATTTCAAAAATCTTCTCGAACGATGAAACGTCCATGTCGAGCGTATGCGTCGTGGACTTTCCCCGCACGGTCATCGTGTAGTTCGTCGGCGTGGCGTAGAACGTCGATGGCACGGGCTTGAGCGTCTTGAACTCGAAAAAGCGGTCTTTCTCGAAACGGAACGTGCCGGAGGAGGTAATCGTCACCTCGACGTCGGCCAGCGTCTTGCGCTGGACGAACGTACCGGCAACCGACGCGGGCAGCGCGTCGATCGACGGCGCGGCCACAGCGGCTCCGCTTCCCGCGAGAACACCCGCCCACAACAGCCCTTTCATGCCAGACACAACACGCCGCTTGAACATCGCGTTTCCCCCTTTCGATAGTCGTAGACCAGTTCCGTTTCAGATTTCTTCGCAAGCGTAAAACGGATCGCAACCCCCGGCACGATACTGTGCGTGAACTTCATCTTCTTCACCGTCTTCAGCACACACGACCGGCGCAGATACGCCTCGGCAAAATGATGCGCCAGCCCCAACTGCACGACGCCCGGCAACACGGCGCAACCGGGGAAATGCCCTTGGAAATACGGCGCGTCAGGATCGAAGACAAACGTGGCCGACCACGTGTCCGCCGTCGAAACAACATCTGACACGAACGGTTCGACGAGTTGCGTCTCGAACAACTTTTTCAACGCGCCCGTCTGCACCTTGCCTTGCGCGTTGCGCGGCAGTTCATGGACAAACCGATACTTGCGCGGCACCGTCCCCCGAGGGAAGATGGGCGCGAGTTCCGTACGCAACGCCCACGCCAGTTTCCGTTTCGAGACGGCGGCGGCCGCCGCCGCGTCGGTCAAGACGACGACCGCGCCGAGGGACGGGCCGTGCGGCCCGTCGAGCGGACAGAGCGCCGCGTCGCGAATCTCGGGCCGCGCCTTCATCGCCTCCTCCATCTCTGGCAACAGGACACGCTGTTCGGCGATTTTCACCAAACGGTCGCGCCGCCCCAGCAGCGTGAACCGGCGACCACCGTCCGCAAGCACCACGCCGTCGCCCATCGTGAACACGCGACGGAAAGAGTACGGCGAACGGATGACGAGCCGCCCGTCCGCGTCGGCCGCGACTTTGACGGCATCGAAGACCGTCCACAAGGCCGTTTCCGGCCGGGCGGCATCCTGCCGGCGGAACGCCACGCCGCCCGTCTCCGTCGAACCGAAAATTTCCAACGGCGCCCGACCGAAGACACGGCGGGCGGCGGCCGACACCTCCGCCGTCAGCAACGCGCCGGACGTCGTGATCTCCACGCAGTTCTGCGGCACGTCGTAGAGTGCCGCGTACGCGGCGAAACGTTCAAGGAACGAAGGTGTCGTGACGAGAAAGACTTTCTCGGCCGTACGCATTTTCGCCAACAGCGTCTCCGGCGTCAGAATGACGTCGGCGTCGACGGGGCAACCCGCCGCGCGGGGGAGCAAATGCCGCCAGAGCATCCCGTACATGTGCTGCGGCTCGACGGTCGAGAGGAAGAGCGGGCGGTCGGCCAGCACATCCGCCAGTTTCGTCCGATGGTAGCCCACCTCCCGCGCCAACGTGTCGAACGACTTGACGATCGTCTTGGGGTTCGCCGTCGAACCCGACGTGCGGAACGTGACGGCAAAACGGCGCCGACGGTAACACGTTTCAAGCGCGAGAAACGCCCCTTGCAGCACGTAGGACAACGCGCAGTTCCAGACGATCCAGACGACGCGCGGCGCAAAGACCGTCAGCCACGCGATGCCCGCGTTCGCCAGCAGCAGCAGACACCACGTCCACGTCAGACGACGGCAATAGCGTTCCGCTCCGTCGGGCAGAACGCCCGATAGCATCCGCTCCGCAATCGTCTGGCACAACGACTTCGGGCGGGTGAGCGACAACGCAAACCCCAGCGCGACGGCCACGCTCATCAGCACGGGGTAGTAGGCGACAAACACGAATCGCTTGAAGACAAGCGCGGCGGCGATACACGCCGCCAGCACCGCGAGCGATCCGAAACGGCGGACGATCGTCAGCGCACGCATCCCGCGCCATGAACCGTCAGGTTTCATTGACTAGCTTCGCGACGGCTTTCGTCACGTCGGCCAACGTGCGAATCTGACGGAAGTCCTCGGGATCGACTTTCTTTTTCGTCTCCTGCTGGAGGCGGACGACGAGATCGACGGCGTCGATGGAATCGAGGTCGAGTTCCGTGAAGAGGTTCGTTTCGGGCTTCAGCTTCGCCGGATCGCACTCGAATTCGGCGACGAGAATGTCCTTGATGGTCTTTTCGATTTCGGCGTCGGTCATCATGATCAGGCCTTGCTTTGGGATTCCACGTAGTCGGCCAGCGTCTTGACCGAATAGAACGTCTTTTTGTTGTCGGCGGGATTGGAGGAGAACGTGACGCCGAACGCCTTTTTCACGGCCATGCCGAGTTCCAGCGCGTCGATGGAATCAAGCCCCAGCCCTTCGCCGAACAGGGGCGCGTCCGTTTCGATGTCCGCCGCCGTGAGGTCTTCCAGATCGAGCGACGAGACGATCGTCTCTTTCAATTTGTCTTCAATTTCTGCGCGTGTCATTTGGGTGGTATTCTATCATTTACCGCCCTGCACGGCTAGCGTAGAATCAGCATCAGACCCATCGGTACGGTTTCCAGCCAGAGGTCGGTCGTGCCGGCCGCCGCGCCGGGTTTCGCGTGAAGTGCGACGCCCATGCCCGTACGGTTGAC
>CAZTHR010000065.1:0-10311 GCA_964613265.1 uncultured Lentisphaeraceae bacterium
CATGAAAATCATCTCATCGTATGCGTTGAAATCGTTTTGTCTTTTGACGTTGGGCGTGGCCGCGTCGCTGTTGCCGGCAGCGGACGGCGGGATCGGCTGGTTGCCGCCGTTGCCCGCGAAATTCGCGTCGGGGACGGCCGTGCCGTCGCTGGAGGGCGTTTTCTCCCGCGCCGTGCTGAACACAGGCAGCCTGGCGCGGTTCGAGCGCGTTTGGCAGCGTCTTGCGCAGGGCGAGAAGATCCGCATCGTCACGATCGGCGGATCGATCACGCAGGGCGCCGCGGCGTCCAAGCCGGCGTTCCGTTGGGCGGACCAGGCGGTTGCCGGCTGGCGGCGGGCGTTCCCGAACGCCGAAATCGACTACGTGAACTGCGGCATTGGCGCAACGGGGTCTGAACTTGCGGCGTACTATCTGTCGCGGGACGTTCTGCCGAAGAAGCCCGACGTCGTGTTCATTGAGTTTTCCGTGAACGATGCGCGGACGCGCGACCGCGCCGAATCGATGGAAGGTGTTGTCCGCCAGTTGTTGTCTGCGCCTGGCGACATTGCCGTCCTCATGCTCGGCATGATGAATTCGGCGGGCGACAACGCGCAGGCCTGGCATGGGCAGGTGGCCCGCCATTACCAGATTCCCTACATCAGCTACCGTGATGCGCTGGCGCCCGAAATGAATGCGGGGCGGATCGCATGGACGGACTTGTCGCCGGACACCATTCATCCGAACGACGTCGGCCACGCCTATGCGGCCGCGCTCGTGAATCGTTTCCTTTCGGCGCAGTGTACCGCGTTCCTCGCCGCGAAACGCGCCCCCGTGCCCGTGCCGCCGCTGCCCGCGCCGTGTTTTTCGGACACGTTCGCCCACGGCGCGTTTCTGGAACTCACGCAGGTGAAGATTTTGGAAAACAAGGGTTTCACGCCGTGCCGTGAAGTCTACTGGGGACAGGGGCTGGCCTGTTCAAACGCCGCGTCCCGTCTCGTCTTTGAGGTCGACGGCGTGACGGTGGGACTTGTCTACCGTCTCGGCAAGAAGCCGCATGGCATCGCGCGCGTGAAGATCGACGGGCGCGTGGTGGTTGACCGCCTGGATGGTTTTCGCGATCAGTGGTGGTGGTACACGCCGTCGCTCTTCCTCGTGCGCGACCAGCCGGGCCGTCACGTGGTGGAGATTGAAACGCTCGCCGAAAAGAACCCTGCCAGCGCAGGATTCGGATTCCAGGTGTGCGCCGTGCTGCTGGGTCCGGCGACGAAACAGGCGTGTGCCGCCGCGCCGGACACGGCGCCGTGGGCGTTGACGGTGGAGCATCTGCCCGCCCCCGCCGGGGTGGATGTGGCCGCGCCGCGTTTCGCGTGGAAGCAGGGGCAGGGACGTGCGGCGACGGCGAAGAACGTCGCGCAGACGGCCTACCGTATCCTCGTGGCCTCCTCGCGGGCGAAGCTTGACCGTGACGAGGGCGATTTGTGGGACACGGGGAAGGTGGCCGGCGCACAGTCGATTGACGTTGTGTACGCGGGTCGGCCGCTGGTCTCCTCCCAGCATGTCTATTGGAAGGTGAAGACGTGGTGTTCCGCCGGCGTCGAATCGGCGTGGAGCGCGCCGCAGACGTTTGTGACGGGGATTCTCAATCCGGCGGACTGGAAAGCGAAGTGGATCGGTCCCGCCGCCGCGACGCGCCCCGATGCCGATTTAGGCGGTGCGCGTTGGGTGACGGGGACGCCGGACGCGAAGGGCGTCGTGACGTTGAAAAAGACGTTCACGTTCAACGGCGCGAAGCCGGGTGAATTTGTCGAACTCCTCCATGCGGGTTTCCCCCAGCATGAAATCGACGTCAATGGAACGCCCTGCCATCGGTGGAGCGGACACATCCACGATCCGAAATATCTCCGCTTCCGTGACATCACGGCGTGGCTGAAGCCCGGTGTGAACGAAATCACGGTGCGCCTCCACAAGACCGCCGCCGGTCAGCCGCAGGCGTTCATCGGCGCGTTGCGTCTCCCCGACGGGACGCGCATGGTGACGGACGCCTCGTGGGGGACGGATCTCGGCGGCGTTCGTGACACGTCGTATGGTCGCACGATGGTGCTGCGTGAGGAAATCGCCTCGCCCGCGTTCGAGAAATCGATCCAAATCGCCAAGCCTCTCGCATCGGCCATCCTGCACATTACGGGCGTTGGATTCTACGAGGCGTCTTTGAACGGAAAGAAAATCGGCGACAAGGTGCTCGACCCGTCGCCGACGGCCTACGACAAGCACGTCCTTTATTCGACCTACGATTTGGCCGGGTTGCTGAAACCGGGCGCGAATACGTTGAACGTGCTTGTGGGGCATGGCTGGTACGACGTCCGTTCCATCGCCACGTGGAATTTCGACATCGCTCCGTGGCGCGATTTCCCACGCATGATCGCGCAATTGGAACTCGTGTACGCGGACGGGACGCGGGAGACGGTTGTGTCGGACAAGTCCTGGCGGCAGGTGGCAAGCCCCGTGGGCTACGACTGCATCCGCGAGGGCGAGGTCGTAGGTGGGTTCGACCCGCGCCGGCCCGATTTGGAAGGGACGGTCGTTGCCGCCGAGGAAGTCGCCGCGCCGAAGGGGCGGCTCGTGGCGGAGAACTGTGCGCCCGCGAAAGTCATGCGCGAATTGAAGCCCACGGCGATTCATGCGCAGGGCAATGGTACCTATGTGGTCGAGTTCCCGGAGAATTTTGCCGGCTGGATTCGCATGAACGTGCGGGGACAGCGGAAGGGCGACGTGCTCGTCATCCGCTACGACGAACGTATCGACAAGGGTTTCAAGCCCGCCGTACCGTCCGTCTGTGATGGTATCAACAACCGCCTGGCGCGGGAGGCGGTCAAGGCTGGACGCGAGAAGCGCGCGATCGACTGCCATTTCCGCTACACGGCCTCGCAGCGCGTCTGTGCAACGGGCGCGGAATTCCAGGCAGATCGTTTCATCTCCGCCGGCGTGGACGGCGAGGTCTACGAGCCGCGCTTCACCTACAACGGATTCCAGTACGTCGTATTGACGGGTTTGCGTCAGGCGCCGCAGATTGCGGACATCACGGGTTGCATCGTCCACACGGCGTTCCCGACGATTGGATCGTTCACGTGTTCGGACGAGACGTTCAACACGCTCATGCAGATGGGCGAACGCGCGTACAAGAGCAACTTCGCCGATGGCGTGCCGACGGACTGTCCGCACCGCGAGAAGAATGGTTGGACGGGTGACGCCTCCATTGCGAGCGAACTCGCCCAGTACTGCTTCGAGAACACGGCCGCCTACGAGAAGTGGTTGCGCGATCTGTGCGACAGCCAGTTGCCGTCGGGCGACGTCTGCTGCATCATTCCGACGAGCGGCTGGGGATTCGTCTGGGGCAACGGCCCGGCATGGGACAGTGCGTTGCCGGTAATCGCCTGGAATCTCTGGTGTTACCGGGGTGACCGTCGGGTCCTGGACGCGATCTATCCCACCCTGCGCCGCTATGTGGATTTCACGACGACGAAGGCGACGGGGCATCTTGTGAAACACGGTCTGGGCGACTGGATTCCCGTTAACCGCAGCCACATGCCGACAACGGAACTCACATCGAGTTGCTACTACTACCAGGCGGCGTCGATTCTGTCGCGCATCGCGGGACTGCGCGGCGAAAAGGATGTCGAGGCGACGTACGCGACGCTGGCCGCGAACATCGCCGCCGCTATCAACAAGAAGTACTACAAGGGCGAAGGCGTCTATGACAACGGGGGACAGACCGCCCAGGCGTTTCCGCTCGCCTACGGTATCGTGCCGGCCGGCGAACGCGCGAAGGTCGAGGCGAAACTGGTTGAATCCGTTTTGAAGACCGACGGCCACGTTGACATGGGACTGCTCGGTACGAAGCACGTGTTCCGTGCGTTGTCGCTGGCGGGGCGGACGGATCTGGCCTTCAAGATGCTGACGAATCCGACGGCGCCGTCGCCCGTGGAATGGATGCAGAAGGGCGGTACGACGTTGTGGGAAGATTGGGGCGACGGCGCGTCGCGCAACCACATCATGTTCGGCGACTTCATGGCGTGGGCCTACGAGTTCCTGGCCGGCATCCGTCTGCCGGAAACGGCGCGTTCGTCGGCGGCCGTACCCGAAGTGTCCGCGACGGCGTTCAAGGAAATCATCATCGCGCCGCAGGCAATCGCCGCGCTCGACAACGTACGGGCGACGGTGAACGGACCTTACGGCGTGATTTCCAGCGCCTGGACGCGTACGGGCGCGACGATCGTGCTGGAGATCGTTGTTCCGCCGAACACGACGGCGCGGGTCTGTCTGCCGGACGGATCGGAACGGCGCGTTGGATCGGGCGCCTACACCTTCACCTGCGCGGCGCCGAAGCGCTAGAGGTCTGCGAATCCGCGCAGGTGCGAGGCTGTGGCCATGAATATCATCAACGGAAAGCGTGTCAATCTTGAAGTCGCCTCGCGCGACTTCAAGTATTACATTTTCGATTGGGACGACAACATTCTCCATATGCCGACGCGGATTCATCTGGAACGGCTGAACGTGCGCGGGAAATGGGTGCCCGTCTCCGTGTCGACGGGTACGTTCGCGCTGGTGCGGTCGGACACCGAGCACTACCGTTTGCCGCTGATTGGCGGTCGCGCGGCGGCGTTCCGCGATTTTCAAGACGCGCCCGCGACGGAGCAGGGCGATTTGGCGTTCATTCGCGACACGCGCGCGGCGTTGGCGCGAATCAAGGCAGGGCAGCATCCCGGCCCGTCTTTCGAGACGATGCGCAAGACCCTTCGCGAGGGACGCATTTTCGCCATTGTGACGGCGCGAGGCCATGCGCCCGAAACCATCCGCGAAGCCGTCAAGATTTTTATCGACGAGGTGTTGACGTCGGACGAGCGCGAGGAAATGTTGGCGAACCTGCGCGGTTATCGGACGGTGTTCGACCACGTGACGGATTTCGGCACGGACGAAGACGTCTTGGGCTACTTTCTTTCGATGTGCCGTTACCACGCCGTCACGCATCCGGCGTTTCGCAAGAGCATGGAGGACGACGCGGATTTCGCCTGCCGTTTGGCGGACACGACGTCCGAACGCAAGCCGGAACTCGCCAAGGAGTTTGCCATTCGCGATTTCGTCGAGCACTTGTTCCGGACGCTCCAGCGGACGGGCGGTCTGGGGCGGCATCAGGTGGCGGTCGGTTTTTCAGATGACGACAAGGGCAACGTGGAAGCCGTCTCCGCTTACATTCGTGAAGAACTGTCCCGCCGGTTCTGCGGGTTCAAATTCGTCGTCTATGATACGAGCGACGCTTCGCTCGCCCACGGCCGCAAAGTGACGATCGCCGGTCAGATGAATCTGCCGGGTTTCTAATGCGCGCGCCGTTTTCTTTTGCCGATTCAACTGTCAACTTATCCACCTATCTAACCTTCATCTCGTCATGTCATTCGACCTTTCCCGTAAAAAAGCATTTGTCTGCGATCTGGACGGTACGCTCTTCATGGGGCCGAATCCCATCCAACCGGCCGTTGATTTCGTCATTGAGAACACGAAGAACGGCCGCTTTTCATTTTTCTATCTGACGAACAACACGTCCAAAACGCCCGCCGAGTATATGAAGAAAATTTCCGGCGCGGCGATTCCCGTCACGCCGGATCAGATTTTGACGCCGCTGATCACGTTGGAGGCATATATTCGCGCGAAGGGCTACCGGAGCGTCTATCTCGTGGCGAGCGCGGCCGTCACGGCGCATATGGCGGAGCGGTTGGCGGACGTGGGCGTGTCGTTCGACTACGACCCCGCGCGAAACGAACTGCTTGCGCTGGCGTACGACCGTGAACTGACCTACGAGAAGGTACGCCGTCTGACGGCGGCGTGGAATATGCGCAACGGCGGCAACGCGGCGGCAGGGTTGGCGACGTGTCCCGGCGGACCGATTGATTTCGTGGCGACGCATCCAGATGCGTGTTGCCCCTCGGAAGAAGGACCGATTCCGGACGTCGGCGGGATGTTGCGCCTCCTTGAGGCCACGAACGGCATGAAGCCGAGCCAGGTGTTCGGCAAGCCGTCGCCGACGTTGCTGGAACCCGTGCTGGCGAAGTTCCGTCCGGACGAAATCGCCTGTGTGGGCGATCGGCTCTACACGGACAAGGCGATTGCGGACAATGCGGGCGTCGATTTTGTCTGCGTCCTGTCGGGCGAGACGACGCGGGCAGACCTTGCGCGTTACACGGGCACGCCGCCGTCGATTGTCGTCGACACGTTCGATCAGGTCGAGAGGATGTGATTGGTGAAGATGGATCGAGAGACCGAGTTGGAACAGATGCGCACGTGGGTGGCGCAGTTGAACGCGGCGGCCGATGCCTACTACAACGGCCGTGGCGAAATCATGACTGATTTCGAGTGGGACGCTCTGTTCGACAAAGTGAAGGAACTGGAGGAACGGACGGGCGTGGTGCTGCCTGGATCGCCGACGAACCGCGTGTCGGCGGACGATGTTGTCGGACAGAAGGAGGAGCACGAGTTTCCCGCATTGTCGCTTGCGAAGACGAAGAAAGTGGCCGACGTCGCGAAGTGGGCCGAGGGACGTCCGATTTGGCTGTCGTGGAAAATGGACGGGCTGACGCTCGTCGTCACCTATGACGGCGGGACGTTGACGAAAGTCGTGACGCGCGGCGACGGTCACGAAGGGACGAACATTACGCATCTTGCCGCCGGCATTCGTGGCATTCCAAAGAAGGTCAAGGACACGGGGCATCTCGTCGTGCGCGGCGAGGCCGTCATTTCCTACGCCGACTTCGAGGAGTTCTGCGCGTCGTCGCAGGAGGACTATGCCAACCCGCGCAACCTGGCGTCCGGCTCGTTGTCGTTGAAGGACGTCGCGGAATTGAAGTTGCGCAAACTCCAGTGGATTCCGTTCACGCTCGTCCACGTCGACCACGACATCGTTTCCTGGGGGGCGCGGATGGATTATCTGCGCGAAATCGGGTTGAACGTCGTCGCGCACGAGCGGATCGAACATCCGTCGGTTGACGGCCTTCAGGCGGCCATCGACCGCTGGACGACGAAAGTGACCGCGCGCGAGAATCCGTTTCCCGTGGATGGGCTTGTCATCTGCTACGACGATACGGACTATGCGAAGACGGGTTCCGTGACGGGGCATCACGCCACACGTGCCGGACTGGCGTTCAAGTGGCAGGATGAAACGGCGGCCACGCGGCTCGACCACATCGAGTGGTCGTGCGCCGTGGCATCCATTGCGCCCGTGGCCGTGTTCGATCCGGTGCCGCTGGAAGGGACAATCGTCAAACGCGCTTTGCTCTGCAATATTTCCGAATGCGAGCGGTTGGGGATTGGCGGAAAGGGGACGGAACTCGTCGTCATCAAGGCAAACAAGATCATTCCGAAGGTTGTTGAAATCACGCAGAAGGTTGGTACGTTCGAGATTCCGGCGACGTGTCCCGTCTGCGGCCACGCCACGGAAGTCCGCGAGTCCGACACGGGTACGAAAACGTTGCGTTGCACGAATGCGTCGTGTGCGGCGCGTGAACTCCGGAAGTTCATGCGGTTCGTGTCGAAGAGTGGCATGGACATCGACGGGTTGGCGGGCGCGACGCTTGCGAAGTTCGTCAACCGGGGGTGGATCAAGACGCCGGGCGACATCTACCGACTGGGGGCGTATCGCGACGAGATTGCCGCGATGGATGGCTTTGGCGCGAAAAGCGCGGACAACCTCTGCGAGGCGATTGCGGCGGCACGGGTTCGCGACGCCGTGAACTTTCTGACGGCGTTGTCGATTCCGCTCTGCGGGACGGAGGTGGCGAAGCGGTTGCTCGCCGTCTATCCGATTCGCGAGTTGATCGCCCAGGCGGAGGCGGCGGCAAATCCGTCCGACCTTTTCGCGCCACGGGAGGACGTGTTTGCATCCATCGACGGTCTCGGCCCGATCAAGTCCGCGACGATTGTGAAGTGGTTCAACGATCCGGCGCATCGGGCGATTGTGGACGACGTGCTTGCGCAGGTCACGTTGAACGACTACCAGAAAGCGACGGTGGGCGGCACGTGCGCGGGTTTGGTTTTTGTGGTGACGGGCGACGTACACCACTATGCGAATCGGAACGAACTCAAGGCGTTCATTGAATCGCAGGGCGGCAAAGTGGCCGGCGGCGTTTCGTCCAAGACGGATTTTCTCATCAACAACGATGTCGAGTCGACATCCGGCAAGAATCGGAAAGCCAAGGAACTCGGCATCCCGATTCTTTCTGAAGATGCGTTCCGCGCGCGGTTCGCGCCCGATTCAGCCACCGCCGGCGAGACGGTCTGAAACTAGAGGACGGGCGGCGTTTCCCGCGTTAAGGCGAAACGGCACGCGGCCGCGAAGGACACGAGGGCGAGCGCGAGATACAGGACGAACGTCCACGTGTAGCCATCGGCCCCGGCCGCCATCAGTTTCCCGCTCGCCTGGTTCGCTCCTACCTGCACGATGTTCGCAAAGAAGTTCGTGAAGCCAATCGCGCTCGCCATGTAGATTGCCGGTACGCATTCTTTCGTCCCCGCGAGAAGGACGCTCGTCACGCCATAGCCCGCGCCGACGAGGAGGTAGGCCGTGCGGTAGACGGTGAGGTCGCGGATGCCGCACGAGGAGGCGACGAGCAGGAGAACGAACGCCACCACGAGCGCCCCTGCGCCCCACACGAAGAATGGGCGGCGGGCGTTGTGCAGGAGAAGGCTCACACTGCCCATGAGCGTCATACCGACCACGACAACCCAGTTCATGTGCGAAACAAGCGAGACGTCACCGAGCGTCCGAGCAAATGGCGCCGCGCCGACGCAGAGGAAACTCCAGTAGATCGCGATATTCAACCCCGTCGCGAGAATAGCCATCCGCGCACGGGGGGACTTGAAACTCGCCACCATGGAATGAAAGGGGAAGACCTCGCGTTTGGTCGCTTGCGTCTGTGGCGTCCGTGCGTGCAGACCGAAGCCGGCGAAAAGGGCGATGCAGACGGCGGCGCCCATCGTCCCGAAGTTGATGGCGCGTGCCGCCAACTGCCAGCTACCGCAACGTTCCATCAGCGCCGGGAAGACCGCACTTGCACCGAGCGTGCCGCCGTAGCTGAAGACGTAGAAAATGCCGATGAGCGCGGCGAAGGCGCGGCGGTCAAACGAAACGTCGAAGAGTTTGAGGATGGACAAATACACAAGGGTGCGTCCACCGCCGTTGACAAACTCGCCGGCGAGCATCCAAAGGAGGTTCGTCGATTCATGAACGGGGATGTAGCCGACTGCTTGGATGGCGGCGCCGACGAGCAGCATCCGCAGCCATCCGAAACGGTCGACCAGTATTCCGCCGATGCCGATAAACGCCATACAACCCAACACACCCACGCTGGGCAGCATGGCCACCTGCGCGTGGGTAAGGCCGTAGTCCGACACGATACGCTCGAACACCATGCCCGGCACGGCCACGCGGCTCATCGCGCCCAACATGTAGACGAGACAACCAACGAATGCGGCGAGGACGGGGCCGAATTTGCGCAGAGTGTCCGTCATGGCGTCTGTCAATGGAGGACGCTGAGTTTTGCGCGGACGTGCGCGGTCAATTCGGGCGACGGCGGCTTGACGCCGTCAAGTCCGTAGGGAATGCCGAGCGCTTTCCATTTGAAGACGCCGAGCGTGTGGTAGGGAAGAACGTCCACACGTGCGACGTTCTTCAAGGAACGCAGAAACGTCGCCGTGCGGTCGATGATTTCGTCCGACGAGTTGATACCTGGAACGAGGACGTAGCGAATCCAGACCGGTTTGCCGATTTCGTCCAGATACCGGGCGCAGTCGAGGATGTTTTCGTTGCCACGTCCGGTGAGATTTTCGTGCGCGGCGGAATCGATGTGCTTGATGTCCAGAAGAACGAGATCGGTGGCGGCCATCAGGCGCGTGAAACGCGGAAGCCACGTCGCGTCGCGCGCGAACGGTTCGGCGGCGGTATCGAGGCAGTTGTTGATGTTCCGGGCACGGGCCTTTTCAAACAGATCCGTGAGAAAGTCGAGTTGGAGAAGGGGTTCGCCACCGGACACGGTGAGACCGCCTGCGTCGCCCCAGTAGGAGCGGAACCGTTCAATCTTGTCCAGTACCTCGTCGGCGGACATCAACTGAAATTCTTTTTTCGCCCACGTGTCTGGATTGTGGCAGTAGCGGCAACGGAGGTTGCAGCCGTTGAGGAACACAATACTTCTCACGCCGGGGCCGTCTGCCGCGGCGAACGATTCAATCGAGTGTATCCGTCCGTAAAACATGGCGCACATTATACCAAGAGGGTGGGGGCTTGCAAAGCG
>CAZTHR010000066.1:0-10307 GCA_964613265.1 uncultured Lentisphaeraceae bacterium
CAAACTTCAGATTGGCGGCTCGTCCGAAAATGTGCTAGAATGGTTGCGTTATGAAACTTAAAAAATCAGATGTTGAAGCAGTTGAGGCGGCTGCGGCCCCGGCGGGCGGCGCGGTGATTGCCGATCGGTTTAAACTTGACGCCGCGCCCGAAAAGTCGGGTCCGGCAGGCGTGGGCAAAACGTCTTCGCTGGTGGCGATGATCGCCGCGCTGGCTTCGGTCGCGATGCTGGGCGCCGTGACGGCGTTGCTCTACACGAACTGGGAATTTCTCAAGGACGTCTAAAACGTCCCCGTTCCCCATGGTCGATGTCATGAAGTCCCCGCGCGCCCGCGCGGCCGTCCAGCTTGCGTTGGACGAAGATCTGGGTTCTGTCGCTCGGACGGCGTTTGTGCGCCGGTGCGATGCGACGAGCGAGGCGCTCGTCGATCCGAAAGCCCGTGCCACGGGCGAGATCTACTCCCGTGTCCCCTGCGTCGTCGCCGGCGCGACGGTGGCGGCGGCCGTGTTGAAGGCCGTCGATCCGCGTGTCAAGGTGCAGATCGTCCGCCTGGATGGTTCGCAGGTGCGTCCGAACGAAACGATCCTCCAGTTCACGGGGCGGGCGCGGAGTATCCTCGCCGCCGAGCGGACGGCGCTTAATTTCATGCAGCGGATGTGCGCCACGGCCACGTTGACGCGCAAGTTCGTGGATGCGACGGCGAAGTACGGCACGTTGATTCTCGACACGCGCAAGACGACGCCCGGCCTCCGTGTCTTCGAGAAGTACGCCGTCGTCTGTGGCGGCGGCACGAACCACCGCATGGGGATGTACGACCGGATTCTGATGAAGGACAACCACCGCCGGCTTTGGAAGGGCGGGAATCCGGACGAACTTGACCAGGCCGTCTTCGCGGCGCGGCGGGCGTTCCCGAAACTGGCGGTTGAGATCGAAGTCGAATCCGTCCGCGAATGCGAATCCGCGCTCAAGGCGAAGCCGGAGTGGATCATGCTCGACAATATGTCCATCGCGGACATGAAGAAATGCGTGAACCTCTGCGCGGGGATTTCGCAAACGGAGGCGTCTGGCGGCATCACGCTCGACCGCGCGCGCGCCGTGGCGGCCACGGGCGTGACGGCGATTTCGCTCGGGTGTCTGACGCACAGTCAGGGTTCGATCGATTTGACGTTGGAGTGGAAATCCGTCTAGTCCGCGTTCGTTCTCGTTCCAAAGGTTCTGCCACGACATGAAAATTTCGCGTCGAGAGTTTCTGAAAACGGCGGCCGTTTCGGCCGCCGCGTTCGCTTTCCCCAATCTTCGTCTGTCGGCCGCGTCGCCGAACGGCAAGGTGAACATGGCGTTCATCGGCATCGGCCACCAGGGTGGGCACGACTTCAACATGTTCGCCTACTACAAGGATCTGGTGAACGTGGTGGCGTTGTGCGATACGCAGATGGGCGCCGCGCATACGCTGAACGTGTTGAACGCCTATCCCGACGTCCCGCGTTATCAGGACTTCCGTAAAATGTTCGACGCGCACGCGCGGGAGATCGACGCCGTCTGTATCGCCACGCCGGACTTTTCCCACTTTCCCGTCGCCATGCTCGCCATGTCCTTGGGCAAGGCCGTCTACGTGGAAAAGCCGATGGGGAATTGTTTCCGCGAAATCGCGTTGATGATGGCGGCCGCGAAACGGCACAAGGTCGTCACGCAGATGGGCAACCAAGGGCATTCGGATGCGAACTACTGGCAGATGAAAACGCTCGTGGCGAACGGGTGTGTGAAGGATGTCACGCGCATTGATGCGTTCATGTGCGCCAACAACCGGCGGTGGTTCAAGTGGCAGGGCGCGTTGACGGCGATGCCGGGCGAGGAGGCCGCGCCGGCTGAACTCGACTGGGACGTCTGGCAATGCCAGCGTCCATTTCGTCCGTTCAACCACAATTTCATCGACGGCGACTGGCGTTGTTTCTACGAGTACGGCACGGGGGCGTTGGGCGACTGGGGGGCGCACGTGTTCGACGCGGCGCATGAATTTCTCAAGCTGGGGTTGCCCGCGACGATCGAGACGGTGAAGAACGATCGGCGGACGCCCGTCGTCTACCCGATGGCCTCGACGATCGCGTACACGTTCCCCGCGCGGGGCGCGGGTTTCCCCGAATGCCGCTTGACGTGGCACGATGGCGCGGGGAATTTCCCGCCGCTGCCGGCGAACCTGACGGATCGGAAGTGGCGGCGGAAGGACTACGGCGCGGAACTCTACACGCAGGACGGCCGTGTCTTCGCGCGTGCCAGCCATGGCTCGTCGCTTCAGCTCGTCGCGGGCGGCGATTCCCATGCCCCCGAAACGCAGCGTGTGCTGCGGGACTTCCCGCGTGGGCGGAGCGGACATTATCTGAATTTCATCAAGGCGGTGAAGGGCGAGGAGAGGGCGAATTCCGATTTCGCCGTCGCGGGGCCGCTTTCGCAGGTGCTTGCGCTGGGTGCGCTCGCGCAGCGCATGGGCGTCCCCAAACTCGTGTTCGATCGCACGAAGATGCGTTTCGTGGACAACGACGCGGCCAATGTGTTTCTGGCGGGGCCGCCGCCGCGCAAGGGCTGGGAAGAATTCGAACGCCTCTAGACGAAAGGCGAAGGAGGAAAGGCAATGACGTTCTGGTGTTTCATGCTCGGTGTTCCATTGTTGGCGTACGGGTTGCTGTCGCTTGTTTGTCCGACGCGCGTGGCCGCTGGACAGGTCGCGTTTCCACGCAACAAGTTGGCGGGCTGGATTCTCTGTGCGGCGGGGTGGGCGTTCACGGCGTACGAGGTCGATACGATTGGCATCGACGTGTTCGACCGAATTGTCCAGCGGCTTTGGTTTCTGCCGTCCGCCATTCCCGGCGCGGTCTGGATCTGGATGATTGTGCTGACCGTGCTGACGTGCTGGTGGATGCCGAATTTGCTGCCGTTGCGCGGCGTGAGCGCGATCTTCATGCTCTTTCCCGCCGAACTTTTTCCGTGCGTTCGTCTGTGCGATACGTCGTGGCGGTTGGTTCTCGTCGTGTTCGCCTATCTGTGCGCCATCGCCGGCATGTACGGGATGTTCTATCCGTGGCGCATTCGCCAACTTCTCGCATGGCAGAGCGAGCGGCCGTCCCGCATTCGTCTGCCCGGCCTTCTTTGGACGGTCTGGGGCGCGACGTGTGTTGTGCTCGGCGTGTGTTCCGCCGTCGGCCTGGTGAGGTAGTTGCATGGAACACCTGCGCATCCTGCTCGTCGACAATCTGATGATTCGCCGCTACGGCAACCTCCGTATGGGGCCGGGGCGGAAACTCATGTGTGGCGCCATCCGCAACGACTGGCGGCTCTGCGAGTTTTCGGATCGCGACATGGCGCGTCTCCTCGCGCCGTTTGGCATTCGTCCCTGGGGTGGCCGTATTGCGAACGAGAAGCTGGTGTTGACGGCGCGGAACTTCCGGCCCGACGTCGTTCTCATCGGCCATTGCGACTACATCCAGAACTGGGCGCTTGCGCGTATCCGCGAAATCCTGCCGAACGTCCGCATGGCGCACTTCAACGTCGATCCGGTCTACTGGCCGCACATGCAGGATCAGTGCAAGGCGCGGATGGATTCGTGCGACGGCATTTTCGTGACGACGGCGGGGGCGCCGTTGAAGCAGTGGACGACGGGGCGCAACTTCGTCGCCTACATGCCCAACCCGTCCGACCCGTCGATGGAGAATCAGGACAACGGTACGAAGACGGCGTTCGCGCGGGATGCGTTCTACGCCTGCAACCCGAACCCGGCCGACCCGCGCATTGCGTTCATCGGCGCGTTGCGGAAGCGGCTGGACACGCGGATGAAAATCGACTGGTTCGGTCTTGGCGGTACGCCGACGATTTGGGGCGCGAAGTACGAGGATGTGTTGGCGACGTCCAAAATGAGTTTTAACTTCAATCGTCGTGAAGGGGACTTCTGGTACTCGTCGGACCGTATCGCGCATTTGATGGGCTACGGCATTCTCACGTACCAGAGCGCGAAGAACCGGTTGCAGGATTTCTTCACGGACAAGGAACTCGTCTTGTTCGATGACGTGGACGATTTGGCGGAGAAAACGCTGTGGTACCAGGCGCACGATGCCGAACGCCGCGCCGTGGCGTCGGCGGGTCGGGCGAAGTACCATGCGCTCTTCAACGGCGCGCGCGTGTTGCGGTACATGGTCGAGACGCTGTTGGGCGAACCGTACGCCGAAGCGTACGAATGGGCGGATGAGGTCTATCGATGAAGGCACAACGACACCGGCGGAAGACGATCCGGCGGGCGTTGCGCCGGCCGTTCGAGTGGCTGGGCATTGGCCTGGGCATTGTGGTGTTGTCGCACTTGTCGCACCGTCTGCTCTTCGCGCTCTGCGATTTCATGAGCGCCGTGATGTTCGCCTTTGACCGGCAGGGGCGATCTGTCGCGCTCTTCAACCTCCGCGTCGTCACGGGCGTCTATCCGCCCGAACGCGATTTCAAAATGCCGCATACGACGCCGCCGACGCGGCGCGAGGCGTTGATTCTTCGGCGCAGTTACCGCAACATGGCGCGGACGATTGGACACGTGTTCTGGACGTTTCGGAACGCGCGGGCGCGGGCGGCGTCCGTGGCGGTCTTTTCCGGCGCGTGCCGCGAAGCGCTCGCCGCCTATCGTCCGCTGGTGACGGTGAGCGGGCATCTCGGTTGCTGGGAAGTGCTGTCGCAGCTCGTCTTCCTTGAAGGGCGCAAGATGATGAGCGTGGCGAAGGACATTGGGACGCCGCGCATGACGGAATTGCTGATGAAGTCGCGGCGGTCGATCGGCCAGGCCATCGTCCATGCCGACGGCGCGTTCCGTCCGCTTATGCAGGGCATTCGGGACGGCTACGACCTTGGGTTGCTCGTCGACCAGGTGGTGAAACCGAAGGACGGCGGCGTGTGGGTGCGTTTCTTCGGGCGGCCGATGCCCGTTTCGGCGGCGCCGGCGTTCTTTGCGGCGAAAGCGAAGACGCCCATCATCGTGGCGTGGTCGCGTCCGCTCAAAGACGGAACCTATCGGTGCGAGTATATCAACCTCCATCCGGCCGATGCGGCGCGGGACGTGTGGGCGTGTACGCAGGCGTGTCTTCACGATTTGGAGCGTGTGATTCGTCGTCATCCATCGTGCTGGGTGTTGAACTACCGTTATTTTCGCAAGCATCCGACCGATGCGGAACGCGCTCAGTTGGTTGCGCGTGAAAGGAACGTCCGATGAAAAACGTGAAGGCCGTCTGTTGTACGATTCTTCTGGGATGCGTCTGCGTCCCGCTGGCGTTGTGGTTTGCGCGCTCGTCGCGTCCGGAAGCCGAAGGGGCGTCCGCGCCGCATGAAATCGTTCCCGCGCCGGAGACGGTTGCTGCACCGGCGGCGCCGCGTTCGGCGTCCGCAGTGCCCGCCACGGCGGCGGCGCCTGCCGTGTCCGAAGCCGCCGATACGACGGACGACGCGGCGGATGTGCCCGCGCCGACAGACGAAGACGTGCGCGAAGCGGAGGAGACGAAGCTTGTGGATGCATTCGACGCGCTGACGGACGCTTGGCAGGAACCGACGAAGAAGCAGGTGTCGATGGCGGACATCAAACGATTCAACGACCAGTTCCGCAAAGTTCCCGCGTCGCGCAAGGATGAGTGCCTCCACCGTGCGTTGAATCTCATCCCCGACGAGAACATCATGCTGCTGGCGGGAATTTTGATGGACAAGTCCTACGATGCGGAAATCCTCGATACGGTCTACGGCGACGTGTTGAACCGGGCCGAAGAGGTGAAGAAACCTATTCTCCACCAGATTTTCAAAGACAAAACACATCCCTGCTGGGCGGACACGGCCTGGATTCTCGACGTGACGGATGAACTGCCGGGACGGAAGGATCAGGCGGCCGGGGACGCTCCATCTTCGGGGGAGTAAAGGAGGTCGCATGGCGGCGAAGGTGAAACGGTTGATTGAAGTCCTGCTCGTAAAGTGCGAGTTGACGGGCGTACCCGAAAAGGGGTTGCCGAAGAGCCGGAATCTGGGCGTGGTGGACATGATCTGGCCCCGTGCGTCCATTGCGAAGAAGAGCGCGGCGCGTGAATTCGTCTTCGCGAAGGGCGTAGCCGATTTCACGAAAGACCCGTGGGCGAAACGTGTACTGCTACGCGAAGAGGTTGAAGACCACACGGCGCTGGCGGTGTCCATCACCGAGCCCGTTTCCATCCAGAAGATCCGGCGTTTCCTGCGCCTCACGGTGAAGTACGCGCTGAAGCAGGGGGCGGACATGGTTGAACACGCGCTCGTCGGGTATGGCGACATCGCCTCGTCGCCCGTCGACGCCTTGGCGGCCATGGCGGGTGAAACGGACGTGCCGAAAATCATTGCCCAAGGCGTGCTCGACATTCCTCATCTGCCGGTGGCCGGACAGGAGGTCTATCTAACCGTGCCGCTGTATCGGACCACCCAGACGAAACGCGCCGTCGGGTCGCTGATGCTGGCGATTCGCGGGTGACGTGCGGGCGGTTGAAATTTTTTCCAAAACCCTCTTGCGTGGCGAAGGGGGTTTTGATAAACTGTTGCGCATGGGACAGCAACTTAGAACACGTGCCAAGAAAGCCCGCCGCGTGGCTCGCGCCAAGCGCGTCCATGCGCGGTTGCTTGCGGCGAAGAAAGCCAAGTAATTGGCCGTTGCGCGAGACGCAACAAACATCCTTTTAGGTGGGATGGCCGAGCGGTTAGGTCGCGGACTGCAAATCCGCTTACAGCGGTTCAACTCCGCTTCCCACCTCCAACTCTACAAGCGATTCCGTGCGATGAGCACGGATTTCGTGTTTTTGCGAATGGTCAATCGCCGTTCGTCGCTTGTTTCTTGTCCGTGTAGATGGTATAATTGTCGGCCACACGGGGCGGTTCGGGCGGCTTGGCCGTTCGCCGTTCCGGGGTAACAGGATTATGACGGACATGAAAGAAGAACTGCATAGACTCAACTGTTTCGTAGAGAACAAGCCGGGCGTGCTGGCGCGGATCGTCGGCCTCATCTCCGGTCGCGGCTACAACATCCAGACGCTGAGCGTTGGGCCGACGGAGGACGGGACGGTTTCGCGGATGAAGATCGACGTGCTGGCCGACGACCGGGCGATTGCCCAGGTGGTCCTTCAGCTTGAGAACCAGGTGAATGTCATCGAGGTGACGTGCCGCCGCGCGGCGCGGAAGTGAGAGGCGCTCCATGGCGGCTTTGAAATTCGCGGTCATCGGCCATCCTATCGCGCATTCGCTTTCGCCGAAAATGCACGCGGCAAATTTCGCCGCGCTTGGGTTCGATGCCACGTACGAGAAATTCGATGTGCCGCCCGAGGACGTGGCGGCGTTCGTGTTGGCCCGGCGGGACGAGGGGTATGCGGGGCTTAATGTGACGGTGCCGCACAAGCTCGCGGTGATTCCGTTGCTCGACCATGTGGACGAGAGCGTGGCGCGGTACGGCGCCTGCAACACGATCCGCTTTGAAAAGGACGGGACGCTGACGGGATTCAATACGGACGTCATCGGTTTCGTTTCGGGGTTGGCCGCGCACGGCTGCCACCTCGCGGGAAAGAAGGTTTTTATCGTTGGTTGTGGTGGTGCGGGTGGTGCGCTCGCCACGGCCTGTTGCTACGAACGGGCGGCGGAACTCGCGGTGGCCGACCTTGATGCGCGGCGAATTGAGGATTTGGCCGCGCGTTTGACGGCGCTTGCGACGGGGACGTCCGTCCGTGCCGTCCTGCCGGTGGCCGAAACGACGCCGGGTGCGGGCGTCTGTGGCGCGGATCTCGATGCCTCGAAGGCTCGATGGGGGGCGGTGGCCGAGACGGCGGACGTGATCGTCAATGCAACGCCCATGGGGTTGCACGACGGCGAGCCGAGCGCGCTGCCGCCGTCCGCGTTCCATCCTGGGCAGTTTGTGCTCGACATCGTGCCGACCGTTCACTTTCCGCCCACGGCGGCGGCGGCGCAAGCGGCGGGCGCGACGGCGTCCGACGGCCTGGAGTTTCTGGTCGGGCAGGGTGCGAAAGCGTTTGAGCTGTGGACGGGCGTGACGGCGGATCGCGCGGCGATGCTGCGGGCGATTCGCGGATGACGGGCTTTTTGAACTGAGAAATGATTGTTTGAACGGAAAGGACAGAAGATGGAAATCGTCGTTTGCAAAACAAAAGAAGAGGCGAGCCGGAAGGCCGCCGATCTCGTTGCGGCGCTCGTGAAGCGCAATCCGAAGGCCGTGCTGGGCTTGGCCACGGGGTCGACGCCGATCGACCTGTACAAAGGGTTGATTGCGGACAATCAGGCGGGCCGGATCTCCTTCAAAACGGTGAAGAGCTGGAATCTCGACGAATACTACGGTTTGCCGCCGACGCACGACCAGAGCTACCGGTTCTTCATGGACACAAACCTCTTCAACCACATCGACATCGACAAGGCGAACACGCACGTGCTGAACGGCCTGGCGACGGATTGGAAGGCGGAAGTCGCGGCCTACGAGGCGGCGATTCGCGCCGCTGGCGGCATCGACCTGCAGGTGCTCGGCATCGGATCGGACGGCCATATCGCGTTCAACGAACCCGGCAGTTCGCTGGCGAGCCGGACGCGCCTCGTGTCCCTCACGCCGCAGACGATCGCGGACAATGCGCGGTTCTTCGCGACGGCGGCGGACGTGCCGAAGCAGGCGCTCTCGATGGGCGTGGGATCGATCATGGAAGCCAAGCGCGTCGTTTTGCTGGCGTTCGGTGCGAACAAGGCCGACGCGGTGAAGGGCGCCGTGGAAGGCGGCGTCTCCCAGTTCTGCACGGCCAGCGCCCTTCAGATGCACCCGGACTGCTGGTTCTTCTGCGACGAAGCGGCGGCGGCTCGGCTGCAGTTGCGGGACTACTATGCCTGGCGGGCGGACGAGGCGTTGAAGGCCGAACTGGGCGCGTGAGAACGTTCATGCGTTTTCATGAATTTCCCACTTGCATTTTCACGCAAAAAAGTGCATAATACCAACTCAACTCTTTTCAAGAAAGCAGAGGTTGCTAAAAATGGGTACAGGTCGTACACTCCGTAAGGAATCGCATGTCCGTCCGTGCAAGACGCCGGCTCAGAAAGCCCGTCGCGCGAACGCGCAGCGTCGTCGTCTCGTCAAGTTCGGCATGGGCGATGAAGAAGTGAAGCTCATGAGCGACGAGAACGTCCGTGTGCTCGTGCAGCGTCCGACGCTCGTCAAGAAACTGCTGGCCAAAAAGGCCGTCGCACAGTAAGGTCGTTCCATGACATTCGTGCGCTGTTCGGTTGACGAACGGTACGTGAATCCCCTCTTCGAGGTATTCGACGGAGGGGATTTCGTTTTGTCTTCGTACCGTGACGTGGAAGAGACGTCGACCACGATGCAGATTTTCTTCCCGGATCCGGCGGACGCGCCCCGTGCGGTCGACGCGCTCGTCGCCGCGGGGCGGATCGTGGGGTTGGAACTTCAGCCGGAAACGGGTTCGATTCCGGACGAGGACTGGCGCTACGCCTACCGCAAGTATTTCAAGACGGACATTGTATCGCCTCGTCTGGCCGTCGTGCCCGAATGGGAGATGGCGGGTTTTACGCCCGCGCCGGGGCAGCGGACGCTGATTCTCGATCCGGGCATGGCGTTCGGTACGGGGCGCCACGCCACGACGCGCGCGTGCTTGGAGTACGTGGACGCGCTGGCCGTCGAAAACGCCGACCGGTCGTTCCTCGACGTCGGGTGCGGTTCTGGCATTTTGGCGATCGCCGCCGCCTTGGAGGGTTTTCGCGATGTCGCGGGGTTCGACATTGATCCGGACGCCGTGCAGAACGCGAACGAGAATGCGGCGAAGAACGGGCTGTCCCTGCGCTTTGTGCGCGGCGATTTGTCGAACAAGTCGACGTTGCCGGACGTACGGAAGACGGGCGACCGTGCGTTCGACGTCGTGGTGGCGAACGTGTTGGGTCCGATTCTCATCCAATTTGCGCCGCAGATCGCGCCGCTTGTGGCGGTGGACGGGCGGCTCGTTCTGTCGGGGATTCTTGATGAAATCTATCCTGATGTCGCGGCTGCCTACGCGGCGCTCGGCTTCGTGGAATGTTCGTCGAAACTGATCGGCGAGTGGCGTACGGGCCTTTTCCGGCGCGTCTAAATCGTGCGATCAGGTTTCTTGTTTTCGGGCTTGCATTCGGCGACGGAATTCGATATACTACACCACGTTTTCCCGCCGTGGGGATATAGCTCAGTTGGTAGAGCGTCTCAATGGCATTGAGAAGGTCAGGGGTTCGACTCCCCTTATCTCCACCATCTCGGCGGG
>CAZTHR010000067.1:0-10279 GCA_964613265.1 uncultured Lentisphaeraceae bacterium
AGAACGGTTCAGTATACCATAATCGTCTTTCTTTGCGAATCATTAATTTCACACGGTACGTTGCGCAGGAGCCGGCCCGTCACTTCACGGGTTCGACGGAGAAATCGTCAAGATGCCACGTGGCCTTTTCACGCCCGTTCGTCATGAACCCGATCCATTCCAGCGTCTTGAAAGCCTTGGAAAAGCCCAGACCCGTCGTCGTGACGGCGGCGGCGCCATCCGGCGTAACCGTGCAGTCCCACGTGCCGGCCTTCGCGCCGGTGACGTGAAGCGTGACGTCGACACGACACCACGTGTCCACCGGAACCTGCGCAATGACCTTGCCGCCCGTCTGCACGGCGCCTTTCGCAAACGTCAGCGACGGACCCGTGGCGAAGGCCACGCCCGTGAACGGCGCGTAGTCGCGGCACTCGAACTGCGGCTGGGCAACCGCGTCCGTCTTGAACGAAAAGGCGATGTGGACGCTGCCCGTCTCGCAGGTGACGTGGGAAATCAGGTGGGGCTGCCAGGCGTGGCGATGGTTTGGCGAATCGTCCAGACGCAACGACCGGCGACTGCCGTGCCCGCCCTCGACGACGCGAATGGAATCAAGCGTACCGTCGGGCGAAAGCGGCCCGTACGCACCCCACGTCTTGTACGACGCCGGCGCAAGTCCCTCGAAATCCTGACGCGCCGTCGTGCGGACATAGCGCGGCGCCTTGGGCGCGTCCTCCAGCGGCGGAATCGCCGAATCGTCCATGGCCCGCGCGCGCCAAGCGGCATCTTTCTTCTCCACGCCGGCGAACGTCCAGTCCCACGGCACGAATCCCATCTTCAATGCGGGCGACGTCGCTTTCAAACGCCAGTCGCCGTGCGCCGGATTCTCGAACTGCGGATCGGCCACGCAAGCCTGACGGTCGTGCCCCTCCGCTCGCCACTGCTCCAGCGAACGGCCGGCGTAGGCGTTGGTGGCGATGCCGGCCGGACACCAGTAGAGGTTGCCGTTGAAGACCATGTCCGTCACGCGCCCACGCACCGTGCCGCTCATGACGTGCGCCTCCGGGTTCGTCCACCAGAAGACGTTGTTCGTGACGATGATCGTCGTATGGTCTTCGACGCGGGTGCGCCACACGCCGTTGACGTCGAACGTGAGGAAGAGGTTGTTCATCCACGTGTTGTCGCGTCCGTAGTGCTGGTGGACGGCGCCGTCGCGGCAGCGTTCGACGAGGTTCGACGCCAGAAGGATGCCACGCGAACCTTCGTCCGTGTAAAGCCCCCACGCCGGCGAACCAGATCCCGAATAGCCGTTCACGTCGTGGATCCAGTTGCCGATTTCCTCCGTACCCCGCGAATCGCCCAGCGTGTAGACGCCGCCCATGTCGGAGAGGACGCCCTGCCCGATGTGGTGGATGCGGTTCCAAAGCAGCTTGTTGCGCTTGCAGACCGTCTCGGCGTAGCCCCAGCACCAACCCATCGACACGCCCGTGTAGCGGAAGTCGCCGATGTCGTTGTGTGCAACCACGTTGTCCGACGCATGGCCGATCCACACGCCGATGGCCCCGTTGAAGGTGTGTCCGCCGCTCCGGATGATATTGTTCTCGACCGTGTTGAATCCGCTGATGCGGCCGCGCCGTTCCTGCCGCCAGTTCGCCGTGTCGCCCAGATAGACGCCGCCGCCGCCAAGGTCTTCAATCAAGTTGTACGACAGCACGTTGTTCCGGCAACCGCGCTTGAGCCACACGCCATGCGCCCCCACGTGGGAGATACGGCAGCGTTCCAGTGTGAAACCATCCACGCCGTCGCCGAAAATGGCCGCCTCGCGAATGTTCTGCGCACTCTGCTGATTCACCGCCCCTTCCGGCGGCAGCGTCCAAGCACCGTGCTCAAACGCGAGGCCAACGAACGAAACGTCCGTCACGTACGATCCCTTCGGCGCATCGCCCGCGAAACGCACAAAGCCCTTCGCGACCGGCGCGACGGCCCGCGTCTTTTCAGGCGTTTCGCCCGGGCGCGGAATGTAGAGGAGTTCCCCTGCCTTCACGTCGTGAAACCACTCGCCCGGCGCATCGAGCGCGGCGCGGTAGTTCTCCAGTGCGTAGCGCGGACACGTCTTGCTCCAGAAGAAAAGCGGACGCGCCGTGCCGGTTTTCAGGATGACCGTCCCCGTTTTCGCGTCCACGTAGTCGACCGCTGAACGCGCCTGGTCCCAGCTCTGCCACACGAGCGCCTCGACGCGCTTCAACTCGTCGGACGGCAGAGCCGCGATGTCGGCGACGTCCGCCACGTTGGCCGTGAACGCAAGACGTTCAAGGCTGGCCGGCTTCCCTGTACGAGGGTCGACGGAGCCGTCGAACGGCGCACACATGTAGAGGTAGAACGTGTTTGGCGTCCGCGCCCGCTGGGCGCGATGGCCGTTCACGTAGAGCTGTTCAAAGCGCAGCCCGTCGGGGACTTTCGTGCGCCAGACGCCGTCCGCGCCCGCCGTGAACGCGGGCAACATCACGCCCCCATCAAAAACCGCCGCACCCGCCTGCGCGGCATGGAAGCGGATGCGCGAATCGGCGGGCGTGAAAACGACCGGCTCGGACATTGCGTAACGCCCTGATTCAATCCGCACGTCCGCCACACGCGCAGCGGGAATCGTCCCCGCCGCACGCAGAGCACGGACCTTCTCCAACGCCGCCTGCAACGACTTCACATCGCCGGACGGATTCATTGTCACGTCCGCCGCCGAAAGACCCAACGCCAGTCCCAGCGCAACCACCAACATCCCTGTACGTCTCACCATTTCGCGTCTCCTTCTGTTTACAAACCAAGCAATTACATGACGGCCGTCAGGCGCGTCTTCCAGCGTTCCAAACGCGCCGGCGTGTCGCATTCGACGAGCAGACGCAGATACGGCTCGGTGTTCGACGGACGAATGGAAATCCAACCGTCCGCAAATTCCAGACGGTAGCCGTCGATGTCCGACCGCGAGGTCTCCGGCCCGAAATCCCGCGCCGCCGCAAGCACACGTGCGATGGCCGCCGGCTTGTCGTCGACCTTGAAGTTGAGTTCACCCGAATTCGCGTACTTCCGCGTGATCGGCGCGAGGAACGCGGACACCGTCTGCCCTTTCCGTTTCGCCTCGGCGAATGCGCCCAGCAGACGCAACGCCGCAAGTTCGCCCGAATCGCAGTGGACGAAATCGCGGAAGTAGTAATGTCCCGCCAGTTCGCCACCGCACACGGCGTCCGTCTCCCGCAGCAGGACTTTCGCGTAGGCGTGTCCCACCCGCCCCATGACGGGCGTACAGCCCAACGCGCGAATCGCCTCGATCGCCGCCCGCGACGTCCGCACGTCGTGGATGACGACCTTTCCGTCCCGCGCGTCCGGGAACGTGGAGGCCAAAACGGGAATGAGATAGTCCGGCTGGATGAACGCCCCCGTCTCGTCCACGAACATGCAGCGATCGGCGTCGCCGTCGAAAATGACGCCGCAGTCAAGTTGCCGTTCCCGCACGACCGACGCAAGCTGCTCCCGCGCCTCGGCGAGCAGCGGATTGGGAGAATGGTGCGGGAAACGTCCATCCGGCACGTCGTTCAGGAAAACGGCGGACGGAAAGAGGTCGTGCGCGAGGATGGACGCCATGCCGTCCGAACAGTCGACCGCAACGCGTACGGACGTAAAATCCGGGAAACGCGCCTGCGCAAGATTCGCCTTGAGCCACGTCACGTAGCGGGTTCGCCGCCCAACATCGTCGCCCTGCGAATTGACGGCGGCGAACGCATCCGGCGAATAGACGGACGTGTCGGCCGCGACAATTTTCTCGACTTCGGCCAGACCGCTTTCGTACCCCACGGGCAACGCCCCCCTGCGGGAGACTTTCAGCCCGTTGTCCGTCGGCGGGTTGTGCGAGGCCGTGATCATCACACTGCCGTCGAAATCCTCCTGCGCCGTGAAGAAATAGACCATCGGCGTCGTGGAAAGCCCGAGATCCGTCACGTCCGCCCCCGCCACGCGCAACCCCGCCACGAGCGCATCGTGCACGGCGGGCGAAGTCGCGCGAGCGTCGCGCCCCACGAGCCACTTCCGTCCGCCCACGACAGCGGGCAACGCCTTTCCCACACGGTAGACGACGTTCAAGTCGAAATCGACGCCGAACGTCCCGCGCATATCGTAGGCTTTGAAGAATCCCATGGTACGCTCCTTTTCTTTTTTAATGTGCCTCCACGGCCGTCCGCAACAAGACGGGGCCGATGAGGCCGGACGGCAACAGTTCGTCGTCCTTCGTCCAGTGCTTCCACGTCGTGAACGTGTGGCGGCCGGTCGGGCTTTTCTTCCCTTCCTTCACCCAGTCGGGAATCTTGACGATGGCCTGTCCGTAGTCGGCGGGCTTCCACGCGCAGTCCTCGGCCAGGTAGTCGTCGCCGATCAAACGGTTCGGCCAGCGGTTCGTGACCTTCACCTCCAACTGCGCCGTGGCCGCGCCGGGGACGAGCGCGTCCGTGACGTCCACGCGGAACGGCGGCTTCCAGAGCGTCGGGAAGGATTTCCCGTTGACGGACACGTCGGCGAAGTCCTTCACGCTGCCGAGGTCGAGGATCACGCGGCTGCCGGCCGGACGGTTCGCCACGGCAGCGAGATCGAGTTCCTTCGCGTACGTGGCCGTGCCGGAGAAGTACTTGACGGCCGGGTCGGCGTGTTCGGGCCAGGAGAGGAGGCGCGGGAGGTCGATGCGGTCGGGCGCCCCGCGTCCCGGCTGGAACGCGAGCGACCACGGGCCTTTCACGAGAACGGCCGGCGGCACCTGCGCCGTCAGCGTCTGCGTCGCGCCGGACGCCGTCTTCACCGTGGCCGCGAGCGGCTTCAACGCCATCACGCGCAGCGAACCGTCGGCCCGCGTGTCGAGCTGGCAGTCCGGCAGAACATCCGCCGCCGCGGCCACCACCGGAATCGAAAGCATCGCGTTCTCACGACAGACCAAAGGACGTTCGCGCCCATCGTAACGGTAGACGGCGCGAAGCTCCTTGTAGACGCCGAAGAGCGGATCGTGACCGACCAGGCTATTGTCGATACGCATCGAGATGCGCCCGTCCTTGACATTCGCATTGATCTTCGCCGTGACGTCCGTAACCGACGCCTTCGGAGGCTGATAGTCCTTGGCGATGTCGCCGTAGAACGCACGGACGACATCCGCGCCCGCGGGGATTGTGCAGCCGCCGTATTCCGGCTCGTGGACGCGCGTAGGCTTGCCGTTCAGCACGTAGTCCACCAGCAGGAACTTGGGAATGTTGGACGCGGGGTCTCTGCCGAATGTCGTGTTGGACACGACGATCCGCTTGCCGAGGTTCGCCTTGACAATCTGCCGGGCGTCCAGACATTTCTCCGGCACGTCCAGCGGGAAGACGCCGTACTCGGCCTTTACGAAGACGAGTTCGTGCGCGATTTCGTCCTCCTTCGGATCGACGACTTTCTGCGCCTTGACGTCGACGGCCACGGCGTGATCGCCCGTCGCCGGCTTGCGGAACATCACGAAAACGGAACCCGACGGACGGAAGTCGAGCCGGACGTAGGTACGACCGTTCTCCACGCGCCACACGGGCGCCGGGCGGACAGAGCCGTCTTCGGCGTCCCAGAGTTCGGGCAGACGTCCCGCCGTACGGAACGAGCACTCGACCGACGTCGACGCCGCGTTGGGCATGGCCACGAAGTATCCGTCCCCTTCCGCGCCGTAGGTGCGATGGATGTACGCCACGGAATCGCACGTCAGGTCACGCCCCTTCTGGCGGTCGCACGTGAAATCGGGCGCGACGCCCAAGCGCTCCAGCGCCTCGTCGGCCGAACACGTCAGCACGCCCTTCGCCCAGATGGCGTCGGCCAGTTTCCGCACGTCGCCGTCGGCGGACGGATAGCCAACAAGGCCGGGCGCCTTGACGGGCTTGATTGCGCCGACGACCTTCGCGCCGGCGTCCACGAGTTCGCCCACTTTCTTCAGAATCGGCAGACTCATCGTGTCGGTTCCGTGGAGCACGACCATCCGATAGGGAACGCCGCTTGGCGCCACGACGTTGCCATTGACGACACGCAGTTTCAAGAAGGCCTCGCGCGCGCAGATGTCCCAGTTGTAGCCGTACGGCAGGGAGGCGGGACGTCCCGTCGCGCCGTCCGTGTTGCCGCCATCGTTCGGCGCGTCCTCGCCGCAGAAGAAAAGGCCGTCGGAAACGATCTGGCCCTCCTGCAGCAGATACTGGCAGCGCGTCTGGTAGGAAATCCAGTCCTTGCCCTGCTTCCACCAGGTCTGCGTCCGATCGAAATGCATCCCCCACTTGCCCATCGTCATGCCGGGCAGATACGTGTCGCCGACCCACGGCTGGTGCGTGAAGCGGTGGTAGATGATACGGTTGACACCGTTGGCGTAGACACGGTCGCCCTGCGCCTTCAGGTGGACCGGCATCGTCTGCCAGCGTCCGGCAGGGCCGCCCGGCGCGGCCGTGAAGGACTCCGTCGCGGCGTACTTGCGTCCCCACACGTGGGCGAGGTAAGCCGGGAAGCGCGAGTTGCCAACGCCGTTGTTGCCGCCCACGCTGCCCGAATTCCAGAACTCGCCCATCGGAATGTCCACGTCCTGTCCGTACTGGAGGTTGTCGGACGGACAGCTGCCGTAAGGCTCGATCGAACACGCCAGCCCGTATTCATGGCATTTCCGCGTCAGTTCGCCCGCGTAGTTCTCGGCGAAGAGATCCGCCACCACGCGGCGGAAGTCCCAGAGGAAGCGTTCGCTCTCGTCCGTACTTCCGACGACATGGCCCGCGAGGACGGGCAGCCACGGCGTGATGTCGTAGCCGCGCCGCGCCTTGAATTCCTTTTCAAACCCCTGCGTCCAGTTCTGCGAACCGACTTCATAACTGTCCACGAGAATGTTGTTGAGGCCGGACGACACGTTGCCCGCGAGCGGGCCGAGGTGCTTGCACAGCTTGGCCACGTAGGCCTCGAAGTGGAAGTCCATCGCCGCCTTCGAGAGCTTGTCCACCTCAAGGCCGACGCCCTTGTCCGACGCGGGATGGTTGCGACGGCCGTTCGCCGCGAAACCGAGACGCAGGATGCGCCACGTGCCGGCGGGGACGTCCCAGACGAGCGAACCGTCCTTCCCCATCTTCGCCGTGAGGTTCACGAGACGATCCTTCGCGACAACCTGGTCGGCCGTCGCCACGATGGTCTCCGTCGGCACGGGCGTCCGAACGCGGAACGTCTTCGCCGCCAGATCGCCAATCACCATCTTGCTTTCGAGCACCGGATCGACCACGCTAACGTTGAGGAACGCCGGCATGTCGAACGTCAGACGGAACGCGCGCGCGGTGATCGTGTGCGCGAACGGGATGAAGCGGACGCCGTTGTCGCTGACACCATGTGCCGCCAGCTGGACGGTACGTTCGCCCGCCGGCTTGAACGTCGTGCCGTCGTCGGACGTTTCGATGCGCACTTTGCCGACGGCGCTCCACGACCAACCGCAAAGGATGCGACAGGACAGACCGCTGGCCGTGTAGGCGGCAGGGAACGTGAACGTCGTCTGCTTACCCGACTGATCGACCTTCGCGCCCGCGGCCTTCATCGACGTGCGCTCCGCCGCCGGCACGGGCATCGCCAGCACGGCGATGTCGGCATAGAAGCCGTGCGGATTCGGCGGTTGCTTGAGGACGCCCTTGAACGTCGTCGGGCCGGTCACCTCCGTCTCCGTCCAGTCCAGGAACTTCATGCCGTTCTCCGGCGGATTCCACGGGCCGCCGGAACTCGACCAGCCGCTGCAATTGGGAAGGCAGAGTTCCAGCCCCAGCCGCCGCGCCTCGGCGGCGGCGTACTTGATCGTGTCGAACCATTCCGGCGTGTTGAACGCGAGCGGCCCGGCGGGGATGTTGCAGCCCGCGTCGAAAATCTGGGCCCCGCCCAGACCGATCTCGGCCATCGCCTCAAGGTCGGCCGTAATGCCCTCCTTCGTGACGTTGCCGTTCATCCAGTGCCACCACGTGTGCGGCTTTGCGGTGGACGGCGGATTGCGGAATCCGTCTTCAAGCGACGCCGCGAACGTCAACGAACCGGCCAACGCCAGCGCGGCGCAGAGAAACACGCTCTCGTTTTTCATTCTTTCATTACTCCCTTTGGGGTCAAACTCGTTCGTGAAATACCACCATTATACCATCTTTTCGCGATAACGCTCCCTCCGGAACAGAGGGAGCGTTGCGCTGCACCGGCCTGATCGCCGTGCATTTATGGGCAGACCGCCGAAACCTACCACACGACCTTGGCGTAGCCGGACGCAGGGATTGCAATGCGGTTAAGTCCCGTGGCGGCGGACACCTTTCCGGCGGCACGGCCAAACACATCGAACGTCTCGATCGAAGCGGGCTTGGCGGCGAAATCGACAAGCATCTCGGCGCGTCCCGTCGCGTTGACGAGATACACGGCCTTGTCAGGCTTGCCGGACTTGACGCATACGTCATCGGAATAGGCGGCAATGACGCGCTCGCTCCCGTCCTCCGCCTCTATCCACGGATAACCGCTTTCAGGATGGTGCGGACGGAACGAACCCTTCAGGAGCGCGGAACGGTGGCGTTGCGAGAAGTCGAGCCAATGGCGGATGACCTCCATGTGCGAAGGGTCCACCTTGCTGAGAATCATCGAATACTGGATCGTAGAGAACAGCACGTTCAGGATCGGCAGCGCGGCGCCTTCCGGCGTCTCCTTGCCGCTCCACACAAGCATATCGGAATGGACGGCGGTGTTGCCTGATGTCAGGCGGAGATTGCATATCTTGCGCCTGTTCGTGCATGGATCGGCCGGGCAGTCCGACGCACGTATCATGTTGCCGTACTGGCGGATCGCCGGTCCCATGTAGCGCTGACGGAACTCGATCAGGACATCGGGGTTGATCTTTTTGAGGCGGGCGAGCACATCCTTCATCAGGCGGTCGACGGCGGCGGGCAGCGACCTGTAGTCACGTCCGGCATAGTTGTCCTTCAGCGCCGGATCGTTTCCGGGGAGCGTGAAGGAATCGATGAAGTCGAGTTTAAGTCCGTCAAAGCCCCAATCCCGCACGGCACGTTCGTACGTAGAGATCAGATACTCGCGCACTTCGGGGAAACGCGGATCAAGCGTGGCGCATTCGCCGTCGCGCAGAAGCATCTTCTTGAAACGCGGATAGTTCTGCGCTTCGTTGCCCATGTGCGGCACGGCAAGCCAAAGCATATACTTGAGGCCGGCCTTGTGGACGGCATCGACATGGGCCTTCATGTCGGGGAAGCGGCTCTTCACCGGCATCCAGTCTCCTGTCTTGCCGTAGAAGCTCTTGCTTTCCTCCTTCTGCCAGCCGTCGTCGAGAATCATCGTCTTCATGCCGACCGATGCGGCAAGCTTCGCCTCCTTCTCAAGTTCATCGGCATGGACATCCTGCAAATAGGCGTACCATGTGGAGTAGAGCGGATCGTACGCGGCCTCCGGCACGTCCGCCGGAACAAAGCCGTTCTGCGCGGAGACCCAGCCGGAGCAGTCGCGCACGGTGTCCGCCCAGTCGCCGCCGCGACGGTCGAAGAGGACGGAGACCTCGTACTCACGCATTGCCGACGTCGGCTGCGCAAAGAATTCGCAGCGTCCGACAATCTCGCACGTACGGTCGTCGAGATACAGTCCGAACTCAAGATAGTTGAGCGCCTCGGAGCAGGCGATCGCCGCCGGCGACACGCCCTGCGAATTGAACGCGACGGCAATCGGCGTATCGAACGCGAGCGCTGACTTGTACTTCGACACCCAGCCCCACCAGAGCTGCGGATGTATCTGAAACTGCTCCTGGTCGAGGCTGCTCGTCCAGACGTTCTGGATGCCTGCGCCCGGCACGCGGAAGAACACGCCGAAGCGCGGCGGCTTCGCCTCCTTTTCGGACGTGATGCGCACGGTCACGACATCGCGGCCGCCATCCGCCTTGGCCGATACGGCGAACTTCCATCCCGCCGGATCGTCGCAAGTGATTTCAGCCTTTCCGGAGAACACCGTGTCAACCGTGGTGAAGACCTTCGCCTTCTGATCCATGCCGGCTGAACACACGAACTGCGCCGCAATCGCGGCCACTGCAATGACAATACGTTTCATGTGGTTGATTATACCATATTGCGCCGCCGCATCCACCGCTTGCCCAGTGCGGTGGATACTCATCTATTATTTTGAGATGACGGAAATCATCAAGCGAGCATTACGACATAGGCTTAATTCGCACCTCAATAAACTTTCGTTCAGATTTCGAGAGCGCATACTTTTCGTAAAGCCGAGAATC
>CAZTHR010000068.1:0-2555 GCA_964613265.1 uncultured Lentisphaeraceae bacterium
CATGAACAAGATTTTAGCGAAGAAGCAACTGTCGGACAACGTTTACCGTTTGGACGTGGAAGCGCCCTTGATCGCACGGGAACGCAAAGCCGGGCAATTCGTCATTTTGATGGTCAACGACAAGATGGGCGAGCGTATTCCGCTGACCATTGCCGATGCCGATCCCGACAAGGGAACAATCACGTTGATCTACCAGACCGTCGGCGCGACGACGATGAAACTCGCCCGGCTCGGTGTGGGGGATTCCATCGCCGCGCTCCTGGGACCGCTGGGGCGGCCGACGTCGATTCGCGGCCTGAACGGCGAGCCGACGGGGCGCGTCGTGTGCGTGGGCGGCGGTATCGGCGTGGCGCCGATGCACCCCATCGCCCAGGCTCTGAAAGCGGCGGGCAACGACGTGACGATTATCATGGGTGCGCGCAACAAGGGGCTTTTCGTGATGGAGGACGAAATGCGCGCGATTGCCGGCGACAAGTTGATTCTCATGACGGACGACGGCTCGTCGGGTCGCAAGGGACTTGTGACGGAACCGCTCAAGGAACTCTGTGAACAGGGCGTCGTGGACGAGGTCATCGCCATTGGGCCGCCTGTCATGATGAAGTTCTGCGCCCTCACCACAAAGCCGTTCAACGTGAAGACGACTGTGTCGCTCAACACGATCATGATCGACGGTACGGGCATGTGCGGCGGTTGCCGCGTGAGCGTCGGCGGCGTGACGAAGTTCGTTTGCGTGGACGGGCCGGAGTTCGACGCCCATCAGGTGGATTGGGAGCAGATGGTCAAGCGGATGCGTGCGTTCAAGCCGCAGGAGGATGCGGCGCGCGACCATGTGTGCAAGTCCGGGATTTTCAATTGAGGCGGACGCGGGAAGGGGTTGTTCCTTCCCGTGAATTTCTGAAAGAAGAAGGGTTGCTGTTAGTATGACGGCGAAAGAGAAGATGGCGATTCCGGCGCAGGAGATGCCGGAACAGGATGCCCGTGCGCGGGCGCACAACATGGACGAAGTGGCGTTGGGCTATTCGGCGGAACAGGCGAAAATGGAGGCTTCGCGCTGTCTGCAGTGCCCCACGAAGCCCTGTATGCAGGGATGCCCCGTGGCAATCAACATTCCCGGATTCCTGGCGGCGGCGGCTGAAGGCGATTTCGAGAAAGCAATTGCGATCATCCGCGAAACGTCCCTGTTGCCGGCCGTGTGCGGCCGCGTGTGCCCGCAGGAGAAGCAGTGCCAGAAGTTCTGCACGATGGGCAAGTTGCTGAAGTCGGTGGACAAGGCCGTGGCGATTGGCCGTGTGGAGCGTTTCTGCGCCGATCTGGATCGCGCGAAAACGCAGGCGGCGGGCGGTTTGAAGCCGGTCGCGATTCCGAAGAACGGCAAGCGCGTGGCGATTGTTGGGTCTGGTCCTGCGTCGATTACGTGCGCGGCGGACTGCGCGCGCGCGGGCTACGACGTGACGATGTTCGAGGCGTTCCACAAGGCGGGCGGCGTACTCGTCTACGGCATTCCCGAATTTCGTCTGCCGAAAGCGATCGTCCAGCACGAAATCGACGGCCTTCGGGCGATGGGTGTCCATCTGGAGACGAACTATGTGGTGGGTCACACGCGCAAGCTGAAAGACCTCATGGAAAAGGATGGTTTCGACGCCGTGTTCGTGGGTACGGGCGCGGGATTGCCGAAGTTCATGAACATCGAGGGCGAAAACCTTGTGGGCGTATTCAGCGCGAACGAGTACCTGACGCGCGCGAACTTGATGAAGGCCTATGACGAGGCCCACGCCGACACGCCGTTCTGGCATGGTCGGAAGGTCGCCGTCCTCGGCGGTGGCAACGTGGCGATGGACGCGAGCCGCATGGCCTTGCGCCTGGGGGCGGAAAAGGTCTATCTGATCTACCGCCGTAGCGAGGCGGAGATGCCGGCGCGAATCGAAGAAGTCCACCACGCAAAGGCAGAGGGCGTTCAGTTCTGCACGCTCCAGAACGCGAAGCGCGTGTTGGGCAACGACGACGGCATCGTGACGGGCCTGGAGTGTCTGAAGTACGAACTCGGCGAACCGGACGCCTCCGGCCGCCGCAGTCCGGTGGCGATTCCCGGCAGCGAGTTCACGCTCGACGTGGACACGGTGGTTGTCGCCGTTGGCAATGCCTCCAACCCGCTGATCCCCGCAACGACGGACGGTCTTGAGGTGAACAAGCGCGGCAACATCGTCGTCGATCCCGAAACGAACGCGACGTCGATCCCCGGCGTCTTCGCCGGTGGTGACATCGTTCTTGGTGCGGCCACGGTGATTCTCGCCATGGGCGAGGGGCGGCGGGCTGCGCGTGGCATCAAGGCCTACCTCGATTCGCGGGGGTAGTCGCGGGCGAAAATTTTCCTGATTTTCCCCCTTGATTGTGTCGGTGGAAACGGCTATAATCTCGCCGTTTCCACTTCTTCTTTTCAACGGGGTTCACATGAAAAAACTGTCTTCGCTCATGCCGTTCGGAGGAACGGTCTTTCTTCTCTTGTCCCTTGTTTTCGGGGGGTGCGACGGGTCGGATTCCGTCGCGCAACCGTCCGG
>CAZTHR010000068.1:2655-10262 GCA_964613265.1 uncultured Lentisphaeraceae bacterium
GCGACGAATGCGTTCGTTCCGCAACGTGAAGCGGTGGTGCCGAAAACGCCGCCGGCCGTTGTGGGGTTGACGGACGGGGATGTTCGTGGTTTTTTCCTCAAAATGTCAGATCGTCCCGATTTCAACCGTCTGCGGGAGTATCTCGTCGTTACCCCCGCCGTGTCTGACTTGACGTTCGATTGGAGGTATTGGTCGGATACCTGTCTCGTCAGCGGATCGTTCAAACCGCGTACGACGTACGAGGTCGTCGTGAAAGCGGGGTTGCCGATGGCTGACGAGCGGACGACCGTCCGCGAATTTCGTCGGACGTTTACGACGGGCGATTATGAGGCGTCCGTCGCGTTCGCCGCAAATGGGCGTTATCTGCCTGCCACGGGGGCGCGGGCGGTGGCTGTCAAGACAATGAATGTCGCGAAAATTGATGTCCATACGCACGAAGTCCCCGTGCACAATCTCGTCCAGTTGCTGGCTCGCGAGGAAGATCGGTACCGCCATTACTGCGGAGGTGGTGGCGATTCGCGCAGTACGGTCGAGCTGGCGGGCGAGGTCGTCCAGCAGACCATCGATCTGCCGTCTCGTTTGAACGCGGAAATCCTCACGCCGATTCCCCTGCGCGACATTGACGGACAGACGGCAAAGGGAGTCTACTTGGTATCGATCAAGAACGCTGCAGACAAGGGTGAAGGGGTCGGATCGGAGTGGTGGTGGTGGCGGCTTGTGTGCGTGACGGACATCGGTTTGTCGGTGCGGCAGGTCAAGAGCGGTGTGTCCGTGTGGGCGACCTCCCTCACGACGGGGCGGCCGTTGAAGGGCGTGGACATCCGCGTCTACAACGCCGCCAACATCATCCTCGCCGAGGTGAAAACGGATGACGAGGGCTGGGGATTCTGCGAGTTGGCGTCGTCGGCCGAACCGTTCGCCGTCGTGGCGACGCGCCGCGACGATCCGGACGTCTCGTTTTTGGCGTTGGCACATGAACTGGATGAAACGGTGCCCAGCGAAAACCGGCCCTACGTGGAACCCCTGTCCGCCGAGGCGTTCGTTTGGACAGATCGTGGCATCTACCGCCATAACGAGCCGATTTTCGTCCAGGCGCTCTTTCGCGACGATGCGGGACGTGCGCCGAAGCCGTTCCCCGTCGAACTGCTCCTTAAAGACCCCGACGGCAAGATTTTCAAGCGCACGACAGGGATGCCGGATGTCTACGGGTCGCTGACGCATGAAGCGTTTGCTGTGACGGACGACCAAATGAACGGCGAGTGGGAGTTGTCCGTGCGGACGCCGGGGGACGAAGGCACGGAACTGGGGTCCCGCACGGTGAAGATCGAAGAGTTCGTGCCGCCTCAGATTCGCGTGAACGTCCAGTCGGACACCGCTGTCTCGACGGGGAACGTCACACGGTTTACCGTCTCGGCGGAACATCTGTTCGGCGGCGCGGCGCAGGGACTGCCCGTCGAGGGGACTGTGTCCTTCAAGGACGTGCCGTTCGCGCCGAAGGGCTGGGAGGCGTTCCGTTTTGGCGACGCGACGCGCAGTCTGCCGCCCAACTTTGTGAAATTGTCCAAACAGAGCCTCGATGCCAACGGCACGGCCGTCTTTGACTTTAAAGATGCGTTTAAAGCCAACTGGCGTCCGCGTGCGTGCGTCCAAGCCGTGCTGCAGGGAACCGTTTTCGAGACGGGCGGCCGCCCCGTCTCCGCCCGTACGCAAGGCGACTACCACTATTACCCGTACTACATCGGCGTTCAGATCCCTGAAAACCTGCGTTCGGCGAGCAAGCCGAAAGCCTGTCGCGTGGCGCTCGTGAAGCCGGATGGGACGCCGTTTGCGGGCAAGGCCTGTAAACTGAAAGCCCGGTTCGAGCGGATTGATTATGTGTACGGACTCAAACGCCAGAACAACGGCACCTACGAATGGCGGTCGGACAAGGTGCGCTATCCCCTGGGTGAAGATCGCGATGTGGACGTGGCCGCGAACGGGACGGCCCTGTTGGACATTCCCGTGTCGCAGATGGGCGATTATGCCGTGCGCATGTGGAATCCGGAAGACGACGTGTCGTTCGGCACGACGTACTGGGTCGGCGGTTCGGAAGATGACAGTCGTCTCCGCGCGTCGCTTGCCAATCCGTCTCGTGTCGCGCTGTCGCTCGACCGCGAAATCTACTATCCCGGCGATCGGCCGCGTCTGACGGTCAAGGCGCCTTTTGCGGGTTCGGCCTGGCTCACCGTGATGCGTGACGACATGGTCTATTCGCAGGTCGTCACATTGGGAACGCCGACGGGCGAAATCGAACTCCAGCCCGTTACGCGCACGTGGGCGCCGGGCGTGGAGGTGGCGCTCACCGTCGTTCAGGCCTGCAAGCCGGGTGCGCGGTTCACGGCCAATCGCGCCTATGGCGTCGTGCCGCTCAAGGCGACGACGCGCGAAGCCGCCGTCAAGGTCGAGGTTGCGGCGGATGTGGTCTGTCCGCCGTCGGGCGGGGCCGAACTCACGGCCCGCGTGTCCGCGAAGGGCGAGGGGAGCGTCGTGGCCGACCGCGCCGTCGTCACGGTTGTGGACGAGGGCATCAACATGTTGACGGACGAGCCGACGCCCGATCCGACGGGCTGGTTTGGCGAAGTTCGTCTGGCGAATCATCCGCTCTACGACATCTTCAGTTATCTGCTTCCCGTGTTGGATGGGGGCGTCCGGCGTTCGGGCATTAAGACGGGCGGTGGCGCGGACGGCGATTTGTTCCGCCGGATTAGTCCGCAGCCGTCGCGCCGCTTCAAACCGTTGAGCCTCTGGAAGCGGGACGTGCCGCTTGTCAACGGCGAGGCGACTGTGCCGTTCAAACTGCCCGAATTCGTGGGCGAAGTCCGTGTCACGGCCGTGGCCTACAACCGCCGCGCCACGGGTGCCGCCTCCGTGCAGGCCAAAGTGACGCCGAAACTCGTCCAGCAGTCCGACGCGCCGCGTTTCGTTGCGCCCGGCGATGTGTTCGAGGCGACGCTCACGCTTTCCAACCGCAGCGGCGCGGATGGCACGGTCACGTACGACGCCACGGTGTCCGGCGCGGCCACGCTGGCGCGTCCGATGCGCGGCACGGTGACGCTCAAGGACGGCGCTTCCGAAACGATCCGCATTCCCGTCAAGGCGGGCGTGGCGGCGGGCGAGGCTCAGATTATCCTCACTTCCGAAGGATTCGGCGAGAAGCATACGAACACGCTTGACCTGCCCGTCCGTCCGGGCGTGGCGTGGAAGTACCAGGCCCAGACGGTCGTGTTGGCGCCGGGCGAACGGAAGGAGTTCGCCAATCCGTCTGCGCAGCTGCCCGAAACGGCGCAACGGCGGTTCGCGGTGTCCGGCAGCATGTTGGGCGAATTGACGGCGGCGTTGGAATACCTCATCTCCTATCCGCACGGCTGTCTGGAACAGACGACTTCGCAGGTCTATCCGCTCGTCGCGGCGGGCGGCATTCTCAACCGGGTGTCCGTGCGTGAAAGTTCCGTGGCCGAAGATGCGAAGGACGTCGTGGCGGCGGGCGTGTTGCGGGTCGTTTCGATGTTGCGGGCGAACGATTTCGTGATGTGGCCGGATTGCGATTCCGCGCCGTGGAATCAAGATGTGTCGATTTGGGCGGCTGAATTCCTCGTTGCCGCCGACAAGGCCGGATTCAGTGTCCCTCGCTGGGCGCTCGACCGCGTGAAGAACGAGTTCCTTCCCCGTTGGGCGATGTCGACTATGGAGGCCACGTCGATCTACGCGAGCCAGATTCTGGCCAAGGCCGGCAAAGCCGACCTCGACCGTCTGCTGTATTGGTTCGACCGGCGTGCCGAACTCGCCGTGCGCAACCGCTATCGGCTGGCCCGTGCGTTCACGGCGACGGGCGACCGCGAACGTGCGCGGGAACTCACGAAGACCGTGCCCGCCGAAAAAGACGTCCTCACAACGGCGGAGGGGGTGCTCGCCTTGCTTGAACTCGATCCGTCGGACGCGCGGTTGCCGAATCTCGTTGTCGCGCTGATGGGCGGCCGTGACAAAACCAAGTCTCATTGGGGGACGACGGCGTTGAACGCCCATGCGCTGATTGCGTTGGGAACGTATGCGCGGATGCATCATCTGGCGGCGGGAACGCCTGATGTCGTCTTGGTCGACGGGGAATCGTCTCGGCCGATTCCGTCGCGCCACGCCGTCCGTTTGACAGGCGGTGGTACGGTCGCCGTTCAGAATCGCGGCACAAACGCCGTCTATGTGACGGCCTCGTCGCTGACGCTGCCCGATGCGGCGAACCAGCCGGCCGAGTCGTCCGGCATCGGTCTTATGCGCCGTTATCTGCGGATGGACGGCACGGAAGCCGATTTCACGACGCTCATGCGCGGCGATTTGCTGATTGTCGAACTGACACTGAAACTCGAACGCGATTCGTACGAAGACCTCGTGATTGAGGATCTGCTGCCTGGCTGTTTCGAGCCGGATACCACGTCGGTCGATCAGGAGATGTTCGCGTGGATTGACGAGAATGCGACGAAGAACTGGGTGCTGCGCCGCGATTTCCGCGACGACCGCGTGTTGATTTTCTCGCGCCGTTTCGACAGGACTGGGAGGGGGAGTCAGGCCAAGGCCTACTACGCCGTTCGGGTCGTGGGCGCGGGGACGTTCCTGCATCCGGGCGTTTCCGTCGAGGCCATGTACGAACCCGAAATCCACGCACGGACGGTGGGCGGTTCGGTTGAAATCAAGCGGTGAAGCGCGTTCTCCGTGTCGCGGGAATCGTCTGCGGCGTTTCCGCCCTGATGGGAATCCTGATGTGGGTCGTGATCGACCCGCATTTGGAACGGGCGGAAACGTATCCGGGCGGGCGAATTCTGCGTGATGCCGCCGGCGACGTGTTGCGCGTCTCGCTGGGCGAAGCGGACGTCGATTGTCGGCCCTATTACGCGGCGGCGGTGGATGACTGGATTGTCAAGGCGCTCGTCGCATCGGAGGATCGTCGCTTCTTCGCGCATGGCGGCGTGGACGTGTGGAGCGTCCTGCGAGCCTGTTGGCAGAACGTCACGTCCTTGCGCCGCGTGTCTGGCGCCTCGACGCTTTCCATGCAGGCGGCGCGACTGATCCAGCCGCATCCGCGAACGCTCTTTTGGAAATGCGTGGAGGCCGTTCGCGCCGTGAAGATGGAGCGGGTGCGATCCAAACTTTGGATCGTCACGCAGTATCTCAACCGGGCGCCGTTCGGGTCGAACTTCGTCGGCATAGAGGCGGCCGCGCACGGTTGGTTTGGCAAGTCTGCGAAAAGTTTGGGGTTGGGCGAGGCGGCTCTTCTGGCGGGCATGGTGCAGAGTCCGAGCCGATTCCGCCCCGACCGCCATTTCGATCGGGCGCTCAAGCGGCGGCAGTACGTGTTGGGGCGGATGCATGAGCAGGGGCTGATTACGTCCGACCAGTATGCGGGGGCGTTGCAGACGCGCCCGCAAATCCGTCGGGCGCCGCGTCCGTTCAAAGCGCCGTTCTATTGCGACTGGGCGGCGCGGGAACTAACGGCGGCGGGGCGTATGGACGGCGACGTCGTGCTGGCGCTTGAACCCGACATCCAACGCCGCGCCGTACACGCGGCGACGGCTGCCGCGCAGGCCGGTACCGTTGCGGCCGCCGTGGTGATGCGCGTATCGACGGGCGAAATCGTCGCGCTCGCCTGTTCGGGGGACTATTTTTCGGCGCGGGCGGGTCAGGTCAATACCGCCCTGTCCGCGCGGTCGGCGGGGTCGACGCTCAAGCCGTTTCTCGTTGCGTTGGCGCTTGACCGGGGACAGGTCACGCCCGACGAACGGCTGGCGGACGTGCCGAAAGCCTACCGGGGCTACAATCCCGTCAACTTCGACGCCCGTCATCGCGGCACCGTCAAAGTCTCCGATGCGCTCGTCCTTTCGCTCAACCTGCCGTTCGTCCAACTGCTCCAGCGTGTGGGCGTACCGCGTTTCGGCACGGCGTTGCGGTCGCTGGGGTGTCGTCAGATGCGGGCGGCAGACGATGCGTTCGGCTTGGGCATGGCTATTGGGAACGTGAACGTGACGCTGGTCGAGCTCGTGGGCGCGTACGGCGCACTGGCGCGGGGGGGCGTCTGGCTGGAGCCGACGCCGGTGCGCACGGAGTCTGGACGCAAGGAAGGTCTGCGCGTTTTTTCGGAAGGCGCTTGTTGGATGGTGTCGGACATTCTGTCGCGGGATCAACGTGCGGCGATGGCGTTGGGGCATATGGCGGACGTGCGGACGTCGCGGTTCGCGTGGAAGACGGGCACGTCCTCTGCGTTTCGTGATGCGTGGACGGTCGCATGGAATCCCGACTACGTAGTCGGCGTCTGGTGCGGGCATTTGTCGGGTGGGTTCGGCGATTCGCGGATTGTCGGTGGTACGGCGGCGGCTCCGCACTGCTGGAATCTGGCGCGGAGTTTGTATCCTGCACACGACGGCCCGTGGTTCGCGCGGCCGAAGGACGTCTCAACGGCTGTCCTCTGCGCCGAAAGCGGATTGCCGGCGTCGCCGGACTGTCCACAGACGGAAACGGGCTGGCTCTTGGACGGGCGTTCGTCTCGGATACCCTGCGAACGCCACCGGCGCGGGCTGGACGGGGATGTTCAGACGGTGGGGGATGCCTATGTGGACGCTTTTTCGGGGGCGGCGGCACGGGCGCGAAATGTGGCGATCAGCCGTCCGGACGACGGATCGGTCTATCGGATCGTCAAGGGCATCGACGGTCAGCGGGTTGTCTGTACGGTCGTCGGCAACACGGCCCAGGGACGTCTTTGGTGGTTCGTGGACGGCCGCGCTTTGGGCGAGACGACGGGGGCGCAGCCGTTTGTCTGGACGCCGGAACCGGGAACGCATCGGATATCCTGTTCAACGGCGGACGGCGTGGCGGCGGCCGTTCGCGTCACCGTCATCGAGGAATGAACGTGTCACGGAAGGAGTGGAAATGAAGCGAAACATCGTCGTGTGGTTGAGCGGGGCGGTCGTCCTGTGCGGGACGTGGGGGACGGCGGAGGCGATTTCCTTTCGGCGGAGTTTTCGGAACGGCTATCCGAAGGAATGGAACGTGTCGAAGGACGAGGCGACTGAAAGTTTCCGCGTGAGCGACAAGGGCGTCCATTTCTCCGACGGGCGCGGCGGAATCGTCCAGACGCGCACGGCGGCCGAGTTTTTCGGACGTGTGGTGGAAGTCCGCGCGGGGGGCGTGCTCGTCGTGCGGGATGGACGGGGTGCGAATCGGCGTATTCGCCTGAAGGGGATCGATGTGCCGGCGGATGCGGCGGGGCAGCGTCGGGTGGCACAGTTTATCGGCGGAAAAAACGTCACGGTCGTGGCGTTCGGACGCGACCGCAGCGGTTGTCTGCTTGCGAACGTGACGATGGGCGGTGGATTCGAGGAGACGATCGACGTCAATCTGACGCTTGTGCGCGAGGGGTACGCCCGGCGGGCGAAATCAAACACCGATCCGCGTTACGGCGCCGCGCAGAAAGAAGCGCGTGACGCCCGTCGCGGCCTGTGGGCGACGATGCCGTGAGGGTTCGTTCAGGCCGCGAACGGAAGGGATTAGAACAAATCGGAATGGGTACCGGTGTCGGTGAGCGTGAG
>CAZTHR010000069.1:0-10170 GCA_964613265.1 uncultured Lentisphaeraceae bacterium
AGCGCCCCTCCAGGCGGATGCGCTTGAAGTCCTTGACGCCGTAGGGGATCTGTTCAGAGGTCATGCTCATGGCGGCATTATAACACATTTGGCGATGCCCGGCTGCAAATCTCCCCGTGACGACTTCACGGTGAGAAGACAAAGTGAGTGGTCAAAGAGAAAGTCGAGAACGGTCATCTCGGATTCAGCGGTCGAGCGCAAACGAAATCGTACCGCCGTCGCCTTTCGGTGAGACAGTAAAGCCCTTCGCCGTCGCGGCGAGACGGCCATCCACACCCACGGCATACGCGAACCCGCGAAAATCGAACTTCAGACAATCGGGTTCGACGACGATCCGCGAACGGAATCCCGGCGCGTATTCCGCCGTCAATGCTGCGTTTGAAACCTGGATGCGCCCTTCGGAAAAACAGACCTTCGCCGTCGAACCGTCCGTGCGCGTCGCCACGACTTCAAGCACGTCGCGCCGAGGCGTCGCCACGGACACGTCCAAAAACACGCCGTCAAACGACATCACACCGGAAACGCCGTTCGTGCGGAACATCCACTCGTCCACGACCGGCGGCGTGAAGTACTCGGCCTGCCAGCCGGTACAGACCGTGTTAAGGAACGGTTCTTCAAATGCGTCGTCCATCTTGTGGACATCCCGGAAATGGAGTCGTCCGTTGTCGAAAAAGAGGTTGGCGCGATAGAAGCGGCTGTTGTACCAGATGGAACGCCGCTTCGATCCCGTCCAGTCCTCCAGGGCCACCTGCGTCTGCGGAACATTGGCGGCGTGTAAGGACTTGAAGCGGCGCGCGGTCTCGCCCATCGTTTCGACCGTCAGTTTCCCGGCGTTGCGGTAGGCAGCGATTTTCTCGTACTGGTACGGAAGCCCCTGGCCGATCATCTTCCATCCGAACGTGTTCTCCTGCCCGGTCTGCATGTAGGAAAGGTTGAGCAGACCGGGGGCATCCGCGTAGACGCGGAAATACCAGTCCACGATGTCGGGCCGGTAGCCGCTCGCCCAAACGGGTTCAAGCGTCGCACACCCACCCTTGAACGGGTAGTCCGTAAAAAGCTTCTGTGGAATACCGTAGTTGTAGATCGGGTCGGGCGTGAGCATCTTGAACACAGGCGCAGGAATGGCGTTCGCCATCTCGACCGCCGCCGAGAGCATATTCCGCTTCGACGGATAGTACGCGCCGTTCGAGTAGCCGCCGCGCAGACCATAGGCGTCCGTGTTGTCCTGCTCGCGGCAGATGCAGAAGCCGTCCACGCCGTACGTCTTCACCATGTAGTCCATCGACCAGGCGTCGAGCAGCCAGGAGCCGACGCTTTTCGGCCAGGCGCCGAACTCTGCCTTGAACTTCGCGAACGCCGCGTCCACCAGCGCCTTGCGTTCTGCGTGCGTGTAGGCCATCAGGAAACCGGGATTGATGTACCAGTCCCAATCCCACGACGGATTCTGCTTCGGCCGCCACGCAAGCCCGGCGGCCTCATTGAGCGGACGCGACATCTCGAACCAAAGGCCGAATTCCGTTTTGGACATATCCGACTTCGCCGCCACCGCCCGCAGTTCCGGGTCGATCAGCGCGTCATACTGAAAGAGGATCGTGTTCGGGAATCCGTATCGCCGATTCAGTTCGACTTCCTTTTGAAGCGCCTCCACATAGACCGCGTGGTCACCGCGCGGGTCGAGCGAACGCACGAAGTTGACGAGGTTCATCACCTTTCGCGGAGACTCGGCAGATGCGCTGAATACAGAAAACACACCGGCCAGAACGGCCAACGCCATTGTCACTTTCCGTTTCATTCTACAACTCCTTCCATAACTTCATGGATGTTTCGCACAACGCGATACCTGAACGAATGATCAATCCAACACACGGTCAAATGCACCGCCGCCTTCGCCCGAGGCGCCGACGTCGCCCGCGTCCACGGGACGCACGAGCCGCGCTTTCGGACGTTCACCGAACAACACCGTCCCCAACCGAATCCACGTGGCGCCCTCTTCGACGGCCACCGTGTAGTCGTTCGTCATGCCCATCGACAGGCGCGGGAAACGCGCCCCGAACGCGCCCTCCATCGCATCGCGGAGTTCGCGCAAGCCCGCGAACACGGGGCGCGTCTCCTCGATTTTGTCGTGCGGCACGAACGGCGCCATCGTCATAAACCCCTCCAACGTCACGTTCGGACACCGCAACGCCGCCTCGACGGCCGCCGGCACGTCGGCCGGCCGCAAGCCGTCCTTCGACCGTTCGCCGCTCATGTTCACCTCCAGCAGAATGTTCGGATGCGCCCCCGCCTCCTCCGCCACGCGCTGGATGCGTTCGACGAGAGCGACGGAATCCACCGAATGGAACGTCGTGAACAATTCAAGCGCGGCCCGTACCTTGTTCTTCTGCAAATGTCCGATCAAGTGCCAAACAGGTCCCGACACGGCCAACGGCTGTTTCCACGCCGCCTCCTGGACTTTGTTCTCGCCGACGATGCGCAGCCCGGCCTCCCAGGCCTCCTGCACGACTTCGGGTCCGTGTGTCTTCGTCACGGCAATGATCTCCACATCGTCCGCGTTCCGTCCGCGCTTTGCACAGGCGGCGGCGACGTTTGCCTCGATTTCGGCCACAATTTCGTTCAACGGTTTCATCTCACGACCTCCGATTCCACTCCCTCAGCCAATTCAGTTCACGACGACGCATCCGCCGGTAGTCCGCCTCCGCATGATCGTCCGCACCCGATAGATGATCCATGCCGTGGGCGACGTAGAGCAGCAATTCCTGGACGGGCGACCAGCCCTTCCGATGCGGCGCGGCACGCAACGCCTGATCCGTGTTTACGATCAACTCGCCGGACAACCCCGGCGGTTCCGGCGGAATGGCCTCATAGGCCTGGGTAATGACGTCCGTCGCGCCCGCCACGTCCATGATCGCACGATGACAGGCGTCCGATTCGGCGTCCCGCACGAGATGCACGACGACCTCGTGCCAAACGGGTGAACCGATACGGGCGTTTGACCGCACTGCGAAAAACCGCGCCGCCGCCACGAGATCCGCCTTCCGAATCGGCAGCGCCCGAGGAATTGTTCCGACAACTTCAATGCGCATGGCCGGACTCCCGAATCGTCTCCAAAATCTCTTCCGCCGCCCGGTCGAGCGCATGGCCGTCCGATCGCAGCAACGTCCGCGTCTCGTCCAGCCGCGCCGCCGCGCACGCCCGCGCCGTCGGATCGGAGAGCCACGCCGACAGTTTCGCGGCGACGGCTTCCGGCGTGAAATCCTCCTGCAACAATTCGGGCATCGGCGCATCGTCCGCCGCCGAATCGGACGCCTGACATTTCTCCCACACGACGTTTGCAATGCCAATGTGGCGGATGGACTTGATCACGCGACGGGCGAACCACGCAAGCGCGGGTGAAACGGCGTAGACGAGTACCGTCGGACACCGTGCGAGCGCAGCCTCCAGCGTCGCCGTACCACTCGCCACCACGGCGCAGACCGCCCCGCGCAACACGCCCCGCGCATCCCCTTGCTGGACACGCACCGCCACCGGACACGGCGCGGCGAACGCCATCTGGCGCTGGATTTCATGCGCGGCCTTTTCGTTTGCGGCAGGAATCACGACCTCGAACGGCGCAGCGGACGCCGCGATTTGCGGCAACGCCCGCAGGAGGCGCGGCAGAATGCGCTGGATTTCGCCCAAGCGGCTGCCCGGCAGCACGGCCAGCACCGGCCGCGCCGAAGCGGCATTCGTCCCGTTCGCCGCCGGCCGCGCCGCGTCCTCTTCCGCGAAGACGTCCAGCATCGGGTGGCCGATGAACCGCGCCGCCAGCCCCGTCCCCGCGAAGAGCGCCGGCTCGAACGGAAAGAAGCAGAGCAGTTTCGTCAACGCTGCCGCGATTTTCGGAATACGGTTTTGGTGCCAGGCCCAGACCTGCGGACACACGATGTGGATTGCGGGGATGCCGAGACGTTTCGCGTAAGCGGCGAGTTTGAGGTTCAGGCCGGGATAGTCGACCGTCACAACGGCGTCCGGCCGCCACGTGCGGATGACGGCTTTCATCGTCCGCTGGACGCGCAGGAAATAGAAAATCTTCCGCACGACCGCGCCGAAACCCATGACGGCCAAATCGCCCGTCTTGAAACCCTCGCTCTGATAGCCGCGAAAGACAATCGGACACGCCGCTCGCGCCGTCAACGCCGCGCGGAGACGGTCGGCATACACCAGCCCGGACTCTTCACCCGCCAGCAACAGGACTTTCAGTTCCGCGCTCACGCCGTCGGCCCCTTTCGCACGGGACGTTCGGGGCGCGTCGGCGCGGGCGGCAGTTCCGTCGCCACGCCGACGATGGCGATGCCCTTGCGGTTGGCGAACGCAAGCACCTGTTCGCGATCCAACAGCAACAGACGTCCCGCCTGGAACGCCAACGCCCGTACGCCGGCGCGATGCATGACCTTGAGGGTCTTGAGGCCGACCACGGGGATGTCGAAGCGCATATCGTGCCCTTCACGTGCGCCTTTCACAAGCACCGCGCCCGCGCCGCCCAGACGCCCACCGCGCCGAATGGCCGCATTTGTTCCCTCGAACGCCTCGACGGCCAGCACCATGCCGTCCTTCACGAGCACGGTCTGCCCCACGTCGTGACGTCCCATGTCGCGCATGACATCGCCGCCGTGGCGGATGTCGGCCGCTTCCCGCGCGTCCGGCGCACGATCTGTCAAAACGCCCACACCCGGCAGATGGTCGTCCATGAACGACGAGGCGGGAAACACAGGAACACCTGCTTTCTCGAACTCGAACGCGAGTTTGCCGTAGACCGTATGCGCCGTTTTGAACGGCAGGGACGCAAGCCAGGCTTTCGTCTCCTCGTCGAACCGGGCGCGAAAGAGGGAAAGCGGATTGATCTGTCCGGCGAAAACCGCGCCGTCGTATCCTTGCGCGGCCACCCAGCGCAATCCTGCCGCGATGCCGCCCAGATTGATCGTATGCACGTGGTCGGCCGCCCGGCACGTCGCCCGTTCCGTCGAACCGCGCACGGCCAGAACGTCGCACTGCTTCACGCCCGCCGCATGGGCGCCCTCGACCACGAGGCGCGGATAGGCGCCGCCGCCCGTGATGACGATCATTTTCGCTGGCAGAAAACTCATATGCCGTCCTCTTTTCTCATCTTCTCAATTCTTTCGGTAGAACACCCAGGTGCCGGGTTCGATGGCCTTCTCGTCGATCTTGTCACCTCGCAGAATCTTGCCACGCGGCGTGTAGTAGTAGGTGGACGCCGCGTTCCACGCACGACCGGCGATTTTGAACGGCGTCCGTTCCAGGCTCACCGGTCCGCCGCGACGGTAACGCGGCAGTTTCGTCAGCGCCTCCAAATCGCGGATGTCGTCGCCTTTCTTTCCGATGACAAGGTTCTTGGGAAGCGGCAGGACGGAGGATGCCGCGTTCTTCGTCGCCGTGGACTTCGCCGCAACGGCGGTCTTGCCCGGTTTGACGGGCGGCTTCTGGATGGCGGGCCGCACCTTGGCCGTCACGTCGCCACCCGTTGCCGCCGGGGGCGCGGCCACAAGCGCGGCGTTTCGCCCGTAGTACGACGCCATCGTGTCGGTCCGCGCGTACAGGACGTCCGACAGGTAGGAGTCGCCCTGGACGAGCCGTTTGGCCCGCACATCAGGGTCGTAGGCCGGACGTGACGTGAGACCCAGTTTCGCCCGAACGCTCGGCATGGCGAAAAGCATCCCACAACGTTTGCGGCCCCGATGCTTTTTCGGATGCCACGTATTTGGCGCCCCGTAGGCCACGTGCGAATGACAGACGACCTGGACGTCCTTGAGTTTGTAGGATGTTTTTAACCGGCGGATGAGTTCTTTCAATGCCGCCAGTTGTCCATGCGGCATCGCCTTGTTGTGGTAGCCCACGACTTCGATGCCGATGGCGTATTCGTCGCAGTCCTCGCGCCCGTTCCACATCGACCGTCCCGCATGGAACGCTTCGCGGTCGCGATCGACAATTCGATAGACGATGCCCTTTTCCGTCACGCAGTAATGCGCCTCGCCGCGCTCGGAGAGCTTGTTGAGCGAACTCCGGGCGGGCGCCTCCGTCGTGTGAAGGACGATCAGAGACGTGGCCTTGCGAAGCGGACGTTCCTTGTTGCGCGGCGAACGATAGTCGTCCAGAATCGTCAACGGCGCGGCCAGCGCCGGACAGGAAACCAGCGCCAAGAGAAGCGACATGACGAGCGGAACGACAGACATCTGGAAGAGAGCGGGGCGTCAAAGCCCTTTCAGCGCCACGGCAACCTATACGCTTTTGACGTCGAAACTGCGACGAATGGCGGCACGGGCGTCGGCAAGGTCGCGGCATTCGCCGCCGACGATGAACTGAATCACCAGATTGCCAATCGCCGTACCCTCCGTCGGTCCCGCGAAGACATCCAGACCCGTCGCCGTACGCGTCAGCGCGTTGAGGTAGCCGTCCTTCGACCCACCGCCGACGATGTTGACCGACGTGTAGGTCGTCCCCGTCAGTTTCGAGAGGTTCGCGATGGCGTCCGCATAACACGCGGCGAGCGACTGGTAGACGCACTGCATCAACTCGCCCACCGTCGTCGGCTTGACGTCCGCCGCCGCCACGACTTCCGCGATCATCGACGTCGGCGAAAGAAACCGCGCGTCGTTCGCGTCCACGCGCCCTGCGAACGCGGCCGCGCCCCGCGCCGCCGTTTCAAGATCATTGAAGGAATACGTCCGCCCCTGTTCGTAGTCCGTCAGCGTCCAATCCGCGTGCGCCTCCTTGCCTTCGACGTACTCGACGCCGTTGAGTTCGCGGCGAATGGACTGGATCATCCACAGACCCATAATGTTCTTGAGATAGCGGAAACGATGCCAGGCCCCGCCCTCGTTCGTGAAATTCGCCGCCTGGGACTCGGGCGTCGTGATCGGTTCGGCGTTCTCCACACCGAGAAGCGACCACGTGCCAGACGAAATGTAGACCGCCCGGTCGTCCCGCGCCGGCACGGCGAGGAACGCCGAACCCGTGTCGTGCGTCGCCGGCAACACGACCTGCGCGTCGAATCCGACCTCGGCCTGAATCGCGGGCGTGAGGCCGCCCAGCACCGTGCCGGGCATTTGGAGTTCGCCGAAGATGCGGCGCGGCAGACCAAGCCGGTCAATCAGTTCGAAATCCCAATTCTTCGCGCGGGCGTCGAGCAGATTCGTCGTAGAGGCGTTCGTGTATTCGTTTGCGACTTTCCCGCTCAGGACGAAATTCAGATAGTCCGGCACCATCAGGAAATGCGCGGCCTTCGCCAACTGCTCGGGATGTTCCTTCTTGAGAGCCGCCAACTGGTAGATCGTATTGAACGGCTGCTTCTGGATACCCGTCCGCGCGTAGAGTTCCGCAAGCGGCAACGCCGCCGCCACAACGGCGTCCATGCCCTGCGTCCGCGCGTCGCGGTAGGCCACCATGTCCGAACACGGCGTGAGGTCGTCCGCCAACAGGATGAAGTCGACACCCCACGTGTCGATCCCGATGGTCGAGGGGATTTTACCGAGTTTCCGACATTCGGCGATGCCGGCGACGACGCTCCGCGCCAACGCCGCGACGTCCCAGCAGTCGTGTCCGTCCTTGCGAATCTGCGAGTTGTCGAACCGGTAGATTTCCTCAAGGATCATCTTCCCGTCTTCGATGTGGCCGAGAATGTGGCGTCCGGAGGACGCGCCAATGTCAATTGCGAGATGGTAGTTCATAGGGAATCAGGGGGAATCGAGTTTTCGGAATTGTCAATCGGTCGGTGTGCATCGCGCTCACTTCGAGCCGTAGCTGATGACGCAGAACGAAACGAGCAGCACAAGAATGCCGAGCGCGAGACAGCCCTTCGTCCGGGCGCCCGTGCCCTTCCACTCGCCCATGAAAATGCCCAACAAGGACGAGAAGAAAATCGACGAACCCATCACGACGGCGAAGCCGATGTACTTCAAGGCGCCCATCTGCGGTTCACCGATTTTCTGACAGGCGAACTGACACGCCCAGATGACGCCGGCGATCGACGCCCAGGCGGCGGCTGAACTTTTCGCCATCTTGCCATAGTCGCCGAACGTCCTGTTCTTCGCGTTCTGGCACAGACACCACAGCACGTTCACCACAAGGCCGCCCCAGAGCACGACCACCAGCACAGGCATCCCGCACCAGGCCGCCGGCGTCCCCGCCGCAGCCGCAGCCTTCTCAAGCGCCGCGCCGCTTTGCAGACCGAAATTCATGCCGGCCGACGCGACGCCGCTGAAGCAGGCCACGAGGATGCCCTTCTTGAAATCGAATTCCGCAACCGCCGCTTTCTTCTGCTCTTCGGAAAGTTCGCCTTCTTTGAACTTTCCGGCGAGACCGACGAAGGCGATACCGAGCAACGACCCGATCACGCCACCCAGGACAATCTTTGCGCCCGGCGTCGCAACAAGCGCCGCCGCGTTGCCTGTCACGAGCGGCGGGATGAGCGTACCCGTCGCCGAGCAGAGGCCGCAGCCGATCGCGAGACCGAGGCCGATGCCAAGGTAGCGAATCATCAAGCCCCACGTCAATCCACCCAGACCCCACAACGCGCCGAATCCGGCACACAGCGCAAGGACTTTCGGATCGGCGCCGAAGATGATCTTGAGCGTGTTCGGACACGTCGTCATCGCCAGCACGAACGGAAAGCCAAGAAGTCCGGCTAACGCGTAGACCAGCCAGTAGCTTTCATACGCCACGCCCTTGATTTTTCGGAACGGCACGGCGAAGGTGGCGCCGGCCAAACCGCCCAGGGCGAAAATCAAGGAACCCAACATCGGGTTCGCCGTCAGTGTCTCTGTCATGTTTCAGTCCTTTCGTTTTCAGATGTCCGTCAGACCTGCACCGTGTGGCGGAGGCCCATTTCAAGTCCGCGCAATTCCGCAAGGCCGACGAGGCGGCCGCCATACGAATAGCCGCCGTAGCAGGAGCGGAACTTGTCGATCTCCATGTCGCGCCCATGGTCGGGGCGGTTGGGAATGGCACGGCCGCGCCGCTTCTCCTCGCGGATGAGTTCGATCATGAGGTTCACCATGTCGACTTTGCCCGTGAGGTGGGAATCGGATTCACGGAAAACGCCATCCTCCGTATAGACGAGATTGCGGAAGTGGCAGAAGTAGACGCGCTCGGCAAATTCGCGGAACATCGCCACTTCATCGTTTTTCAAACTGCCGCCGAGCGAACCCGTACAGAACGTGAGCCCCACGTGCTTGCAAGGACAGGCCGCGTACATACGGCGAATGTCGTCCGCGTTCGAGAGAATGCGCGGCAGACCGAAAATCGGATGCGGCGGATCGTCCGGATGGATGCACATGTCCACGCCCGTTTCGTTCAGCGTTTCGGAGATTTCATTCAAGAAGCCGTACATATGGTCGCGCAGCACAGCGTCGGTGATGCCGTCGTATGTCTTGAGCTGGCGCATGAACTCCTCTGGCGTAAGATCGTCCACCGTGCCGGGCAGCCCCGTGAGAATCGACTTCTCGATGCGCGTGCGCGTGGCGGGCGAGGCCTTGTCCCACAGGTCGCGGGCGCGAGCCTTCGTCGCGTCGTCGTAGTCGTTCTCCGCGCCGGGGCGGCGTATGGAGAAGAGGTCGAACGCGGCCACTTCGTACTCGTTGTAGGCAAGCACGGTCGAACCGTCGGGCAGTTCCATATGGAGGTTCGTGCGCGTCCAATCGAGGAGGGGCATGAAATTGTAGCAGACCGTCCGGATGTTGCAGGCGGCGAGATTGCGAAGGGTCTGCTTGTAGTTTTCCACGTAGCGACGCCAGTCGCCCGTGTGCTTCTTCACGTCTTCATGGACGGGGACGGATTCGACCACGCTCCAGGTCATGCCGGCCGCGCGAATCTTGTCTGCCCGCGCCTGGATTTCCTCGACGGGCCAGACCTCGCCCGGTTTGCGTTCATAGAGGGCCGCGACGACGTCCGTCACGCCCGCCTGGCGAATTTCCTTCAACGTAATTGCGTCGCGGTCGCCATACCATCGCCAACTCGGCTTCATGTTTTTCAGTCCCTTCTTCGATTCAAATTCAAGATTCTATTATTCTAGCACAAACGGCGCAGGACGGGGGAACACAGGCCCTGCGTCCTTGCCCCTCAACCGCTGACGACTTTCGACCGCCAGCTCGCGACGCCGCGCTTCTTCGTCGAGAAGTT